>JAKSBO010000437.1 GCA_022361095.1 Desulfobacterales bacterium
AAACGACTTTCAAGTAAAGGTCTTTTTTGAAAAACCTGTAACAATATGTGCCCAGGGCTATACCCAGTAAAATAAAAAAAACGACAGACACAGGCGAATAAAACCTATTCCTGGGTAACGCGCAGCACCTCACGAAGGGAAGTGATGCCCTGGGCCACCTTGGTCAGTCCGTCGGCCCGTAAAGTTTTCATGCCTTTTTTGATTGCAGCCTCCTTGATCAGGTTGGCATCCGAGGTTTTCAGGATAAGTGATTTCAACGCCTCATCCAGGGGGAGTATCTCCATAATGGCCTGGCGTCCCCAATAACCGGTGTTAAAACATTTCGGGCAGCCTTTGGGCCTGAATACGTTCTGCCCGGCGGCCAGGCCGTTTGTGCTTTGAAAACCGCTCAGGTCTTCCCGGGAAAGTGTAAACGGCTCACGGCAATGGGGGCAGAGTACCCGGACAAGACGCTGGGCAATCACATGATTCACCGCGGAAGTAATCAGATAGGGCTCCACGCCAAGCTCCACCAGGCGCGTCACCGCACCGGGGGCATCATTGGTGTGAAGGGTTGAAAACACAAGGTGCCCGGTCAACGCGGACTGAATGGCAATTTCAGCAGTTTCAATGTCCCGGATCTCACCAATGAGAATAACATCCGGGTCCTGGCGGACAATGGACCTAAGCCCCCGGGCAAATGTCAGGCCTGTTTTCTGGTTCACCTGGATCTGGCCCACACCTTTTAAATTGTATTCCACCGGATCCTCAACCGTGATGATAGACCGGTCCGGGGTGTTGATTTCAGACAGCCCCGCATACAGGGTGGTGGTTTTGCCACTGCCCGTAGGTCCTGTAACCAGAACAATACCGTGATTCTGCCGAAAAATATCATGCAGGTGCCGTTCATTGTCAGCGGAGAGCCCAAATTCCGATATCTGCATGAAATATCCGGACTTGTTCAACAGCCGGATAACCAGACGCTCCCCAAAATTGGTGGGAACCGTTGAGATACGCAGGTCAATTTCCTGATTTCCCAGCCGGACCTGGGCCCGGCCA
>JAKSBO010000468.1 GCA_022361095.1 Desulfobacterales bacterium
ACCAGGTCCTCATCGGCGGGATTCCTGCCGAATACCTCATTGCCGACAACAGCAGCGAAAAAGAGATGATCGACTACCTGGATTACGCCTTCAAGGCCATGGCCCCGGGCCACCGTTTCATCCCCGGTGTCACCGACGGGGTCAGCCCCCTGAGCGACTTTGACCGCATCCGGAAAATGGGCGCCTATTTCGCCGAAAAGGGACAGCTGCCCCTGGACGGCAGCGATTTCACCGACATCTTTGCCCACGTGGACGGCCAGGACACCGGCCCCGGGGATCTGGCCCAGGAGGAAGGGATTCTCAAGGAGGTCCAGCAGGCCGTCATTGAAGGCGACAAGGACGCCGGGATCCAGGAACGGGTCCAGGCCGCTCTGGACGCCGGACTGGCCGCGGGCAACATCCTGGAACAGGGGATGATTTCCGCCATGAATTATGTGGGCGACGGTTTTGCCGCCGGCCGGTTCTTCATCCCGGAAATGCTCCTGGCGGCCCAGACCATGGAAGCCGGCGTGGAGATCCTCAAGCCCCATCTCCTGGCCAATGCCGCCTCGGACACCACCGGAAAAATCATCCTGGGCACGGTGGAGGGCGACCTCCACGACATCGGGAAAAATCTGGTGGCCATCATGCTCAAAGGGGTGGGCTTCCAGGTCATTGACCTGGGAATCAATGTCAGCGCCGAGGACTTTATCCAGGCCATCCAGGAACACCGGCCCGACATCCTGGCCCTATCCGCCCTGCTCACCACCACCATGCCCCAGATGAGAAAGACCCTGGACGCCGTGGCCGAAGCCGGCCTCAGGGATCAGCTCAAAATCATCGTGGGCGGTGCCCCGGTGACCCAGGACTTTGCCAATCAGATCGGTGCCGACGGATACGCGGACACCGCCGGCGGTGCCGCCCGCATCGTGAACCAACTCATGGGTTAATCGGCCCTAGCGGCCCCCTGCTCTGCCACCCACGCAGGGCCATAATCACCGACCGGGCAGTTCCCCTGCCCGGTCCAACAACGGCTGGATGCCCCTGTTCGGATTTCCCCGGCGTTCCGGCTTCAAAGCAAAGGAGTTGTAATGGAAGTCACATCGAAATCGCCCCGCAGTATTCCCATTGACAAACCCACCTTTTTCTTTTCCCTGGCCGTACTGGTCTCCATCTCGGCATTCTGTGCCCTTGCCCCCGATTCCGCCGGGGTGGCCCTCAAGGTCATCCGGGAATACATCATGTTCAAATGGGGATGGATGTTTTTGGTCTTCGGCCTCTTTTGCCTGCTGGGCAGCATCTGGGTCGGATTTTCCAAATACGGAGACATCAAGTTGGGAGATCCCGATGACAAGCCCGCCTACAATCTGTTCACCTGGGGCGCCATGGTCTTCTGTTCCGCCTGCGGCTCTTCGGTGATTTACTGGTCCATTGCCGAGCCCATCTACTACCTGCAAACCCCACCCTTTGGCGAAGCCCTCTCCCCCACGGCCTATGATTTCGCCGTAACCTACGGGGCCTTCCACTGGGGGGTTGCCTGGGCCTTCTACGCCCTGCCCTGCCTGCCCCTGGCCTATTACCTCCACGTCAGGAAACAGGAAAACCTGAAATACTCCCAGGTCTGCGCCGAAGTCATCGGCCAGAAGGCCGCCAACGGCCCCATCGGGAAAATCATCGACGCCATCGTGGTCTTCGGGACCTTTGGCGGCCAGGGTCCCGGACTGGGACTGGGGGTTCCCTTCCTCACCGCCCTGACTTGCGAACTTTTCAACATCCCGGTCTCCTATTGGATGAACTACGTCATCCTGGCCATCTGGATTTCCATCTTCACCATGTCGGTCATCCGGGGCATGGACCGGGGCATCAAGGTGCTGAGTACCATCAATATCTGGCTGGTCTTCATCTTTTTGGGACTGATTTTGTTCTTAGGCCCCACGGTCTTCATGCTGGACAATGCCGTGGATTCCACCGGCATCCTCATGGATAATATCTGGCGCATGCTCCTTTTTGCCGATCCCGTGCGCGGGGGGAAATTCGCCGCCAACTGGACCGTCTTCTACTGGTGCTGGTACCTGGCCCTGCTCCCCTTCCTGGCCATCTTCATTGCCCGGATCTCCCGGGGCAGAACCATCCGGGAATTCCTCTTCGGCGCCCTGGGCTGCGGCTTCTTTGCCTCGGTCATCTTCTTCTGGATCATCGGATCCTACTCCGTCTACCTCCAGAGCAACGAGATCCTGGATATCGTCAACATTGTCAACACCCAGGGCATGCCCGTGGCCATGGTCTCCATCTTCAAGACCCTGCCCTTTTCCAAGGTCATCATCGCCATCCTGGTGGTCCTCTACTTTGTCTTCCTGGCCACCTGCATTGACTCCGGCTCCTACGCCATGGCCTGCGTGACCTCCAAATCCGTGGCCGTGGACCAGGAACCCGCCACCTGGAACCGGCTCACCTGGGCCCTGGTCATCGGCTTCATGGGGGTTGCCTTGCTGGCCTTGAAAAAGTTGGAAGTCATCAAAACCTCGGTCATTGCCGTGGGATTCCCGGTGATGTTCCTGGCCATCCTCACCATCTGGGTGCTCTTTAAATGGATGGAAAACGACTTTGACTGGCCCACCAAGACACCGCCGCGGAAAAAGACAGTCACTGACCAAGATTAACCATCATCCCGCCCGGGGCCGACGGTGCATCCGCCGGTTCCGGGCACCTAAATTCAAAGTTATTTAATTGTAAGGACATAAGAAAATGGAGTTTTCAGCATACCAGCCCCAGTTCAACCTCCTCTCCCAGGACCGCATTGACGCCATCCACCAGGCCTCGCTGGACATCCTCTGGGACTGCGGGATCCGGGTGGAACAAAAGGAAGCCGCAGACGTGTTTGAACGGGCAGGTGCTCAGGTCCAGACAGAGGGGAACCTCTTCCGGGTCCGGCTGCCCAGGGAACTGGTGGAAGCCAGCATTGAATCCACCCCGGAATCCTTTACCATGCACGCCCGGAATCCGGAGAAAAACCATTGGGTGGGTCCCGGCTCTACCACCTTCACCGCCGGATTCGGTGAGCACGTGAAAATGATCGATCCCAAAACCCGAACCGTCCGGGCCACCACCAAACAGGATCTGATCAATATCGCCAAAATCCAGGATGCCCGGGACGTCTTCAAATTCGTCAACCGGGCCGCCTGCTCCGGGGACAAGCCCAGCAGATACCAATCCGTGCACAATTTCCACGCCCTGCTCCAGGGAACCTCCAAGCATTGCATCCTGGCTTACAACGGTGGCCGCTGCGCCAAAATCATCGTGGACATGGCTGAAATCGTGGCCGGCGGGGCCGACGCCCTCATGGAAAAACCGCCCCTGACCTGCTTTGTCTCCCCCACCAGCCCCCTGACCCTGGTCTCCGAGGCCACCGAAGCCATGCTGGAAGCCATCCCCCGGGGACTGGGCATCGGCATCACCCCCATGATCCTCTCCGGCGCCTCGGGCCCGGCCACCCCCCTGGGCACCGCCATCCAGCACAATTGCGAACTGCTCATGACCATCACCCTGGCCCAGTGCATCCGCAAGGGCGCCTATTGCATCATGGCCAATTGCTCCACCATGATGGATCTGAAAAAGGCCATTGCCCCGGTGGGCGTGGTGGAAAAGGCCATGAGCTCCCTGACCACCGTGGCCATGGGCCAGCATTACAACATTCCCACCTGGGCCGGCTCCGGGGTCACCGACGCCAAACTGGCCGACGCCCAGATGGGATGCGACTATTCCCTGACCACCCTGCCCTCGGTCCTGGCCGGGGCCAATATCCTCTACGGCCTGGGCGCCATTGACTCTTTGATTTCCTTCGACTACGCCGCCTGCATGATCGGTGTGGAACAGGCCGAACGCTTCATGATGCTCAAGGAGGGGGTCTGCTTTGACGACTTTGACCAGACCGTGGATCTCATCAAGGAAGTAGCCGGTCCCGAAGGCAGCCGAGACTACCTCAGCCACCGCCACACCTTCAACCACATGCGGGCCATGAGCTCCGCCGTCATTTTCGACCGGAACAACCGGGACAAATGGGAAAGCCTGGGAAGCAAGGATGCCGCAGAACGGGCCTATCAAGAGGCCCTGGACATCATTGAAAACCACCAGGTGGATCCCCTGGATCCCCAGGTGGACCAGGCCTTGACCCAATTGCTGGACAAGCTGTAATAAACACAAACAAGGCCGCCGGGGAAATCCTGATCCCCCGGCGGCCAACTTGAATTACCCGACTTCATGAGGGGCCAGGGCAGCGAGGCGGCTGCCCTCCTGGTGGAGAGCCGGGCCATGGACAAGAAAGGGGCTTGATGCCCGGGGAAATGCGACCCCGGACACAGGACGAGGCCCCTGCTTCCTCTCCGGTTGGCTTTGTCCGTGGCCCGGTCACCTGCCTATAACTTAAAGTGAGCTGCCTGCATTTTCCCCAACACTGAAAAGGGTTTAATATTCCTCCCAAACCCCGAATAACCATTAGAGAAACAAAATATACCTACTCTATATTGGCATTTATAATCTCTAATACATCTACAAGAAACTTGCCCTCCACACCTAATGTTGCCCCCCTCAAATATGATGGAATATATTCCAAAAACTCCGCCTTACTACAAGGCATGTGCTCCAAAAATGCTTCCAGCATTGCGGGCCGCAACAATCGTTTGTTATCCGGGGTATTAGGCAATTCTTTCCTTATGACATCTTTATCAAATGTCATAAGTTTTTCTTCTAACCCCATCTGCTGCGAAACTAACTCATTGGCAGTCGTTTGATCTTTATCCTGTTCACCTTCGATTGAATTAATTTCAAACTCTTTGTACTCTTTTATTTCGGACTTCAGGACATTTAGTTCACGAATAATTGGCTGTAATTCTCCACTAGGGTTTTTAAACCAATCCGTTGACCAAATCCGCTTAATATTCCATCCCAATCGTTCAAGAATTGTTTGCCTCAGCCGGTCTCTATCACGAACGGATTTGGCCGAATGATAAGTGGCACCATCGCATTCGATCCCCATTAAATAACGGCCAGGATTACCAGGGTCTAATACAGCTAAATCGATAAAAAAACCGGCAACTCCAACTTGGGGAACACATTCGAACCCTTCTTCTTTTAGTGCATCCATAACAGCTATTTCAAAATCGCTTTCCGGAGGGCGCCCCGTCTCGCGCTCTACTTTATGAAGTATACCTGTCTCACAAAAATTTAAAAAATCACGTAAAGCCCTAACCCCTCGTTTGGCTTTAGAGTCTGCAATGATGTCATCCGAAGACATTGAACTAAAAATCTGCATCCGCTTTTTTGATCGGGTAAAAAGAACGTTCAAACGCCTCCACCCAACATCAGAATTGATTGGTCCAAAACGCTGAAACACTCTTCCACCAGGCTCTTGCGGACCATAAGTCATGGAGATAAGGATTACATCCCGTTCATCGCCTTGAACATTCTCCAAATTCTTAATGAATAGCGGTTCTTCTTTGGATTCATTATTCTGCAATAATGTTTGAAAAACATAGTCATCTTTTGCATTTGCTTCAATTTCCCGTTCTATTTGCAAACGCTGCTCCGAACTCATTGCAACAACCCCGATGGAGTCATCTGGATATTTTTTTAAATGTTTTTTAACCGCCTCACAAATTGCTTGGGCTTCTTTGATGTTACGTCGATTGACAAAGCAACCTTTCTCAACTTTCGAATATTTCAATCCAAAACCGTTTATTTCTTTATTAGGTGATGGGAATAACACCATGTCGCTTTTATAAAAAGAATGATTTGAAAAGGCTATCAGGCTTTCGTGCTGAGATCGATAATGCCAGCGTAATCGTCTTGACGGGAATATTGGTAGCGTCGCATCAAGAATACTTTCAGATTCTTCTATTGCCGTCTGGTCCTTTTCATCCGCACTCACGACCCTATCGAAAAAGCTTGTCGGTGGTAATTGTTTAGGGTCACCAACCACGACTAATTGAGATCCTCTGGCAATAGTACCTAAAGCATCTTGGGGCTTAATTTGAGATGCTTCGTCCATGATAATAACATCGAACTTAAACTTACCTGGAGCCAAATACTGAGCAACCGACATCGGTCCCATCATAAAACAAGGCTTTGTCGCCAATAAGGCATTCCCTGCTTTCAACAACAGTTGCCGAATTGGGATATGCCGAGTCTTCTTACTGCACTCATGCCTTAACAAAAAAAGATCTGTATGTTCAGAAACACGGGCTCCTCTCAAGCCATTCGGGATATCTACTTGATCTATCCGCCACGCTATTCGCTCGCACTGCAGCCTTTTGAGTTTATTGTCATACTCTTTGAATTTTGATTGGAGCACATTTTGAGAAAGTCCTGAGAACTTAGCCAATTCTGGCTTCTCTTGAAAAACTTCCCTTGCCAAAAGGTCATAAACTCCGGCTAAATAAGCATCCTGTATTTCGGTAATGTCAATATTTCCCTGCTCAATTTCATTGAGGAGACAAGAAAGCCCCATGGAAAACAATTGATTTTTTATTCTCAAATAATCCAACCAATTGTTCAAAGCGCTTTTGTTTGTAATGGCTCTTTGATTCTTCGAAATAACAACATCGACATCGCTATCGGAATCACATTGCCAATCTTCGACATTGAGCTGCGCAATGGATTTGAATGCATCAAACTTTATGATCTGTGAGTCTAAAACTCCTTTTAAACTTACAGGGATAGAACAAAAACCATCGGTAAGAACGATAGAGGGATTCTGGCGAATAACATCTTTTATAAAATTAGTCTTCGCTTTGAACTCTAAATATTCTGCGAGATTCAATATACATTCAAAAGAAGCTAACGAGGACACATCAGTCTGGTCCCCCCCGATGAAAAACTCAAGTTTTCCATCAAAATATTTGTCATTGAAATCATTCTGATCCCATTCAACAATTGATTCTTTATAGTTTGATAAACTTTCTATTCTTTTGGACAACTCCGTTAAGGAGACTGTGTTATCGGCAACTAAAAGGCCGCAGGCTTCTATTGGTTCAACTAAAGAGGACAAAAGCCATGAAATCAAACCGTCTTGACCGCTCAAAAGCGTCGAAGTATCTTGCATCTTTGAAACCGGAGCAAAAATGATTTTAAGGCTCTCTAAATCATCTAATAAATCGATCAACTGAGTTTTTAAGCCCTGCTCAGACAAAGAACGTATTCCCCTTGAAAATTCAATGGGAAGGTTCATGACGGCCAAACCCAAGTTAACCCGTGGGCCAAAACCAACACCATACTCAGCTCGCACAGATTTATACCACATTCGTAATGATTCAATGGCTGAGAGGTCTGTTTCGAAACCTTGTATCAAATCTCCAAAGACTTCATTATATTTTGAATTATTCTCAATTTTTCGGAGTTGCTCAGAAAATTGAGTTGCTTTTCCCAGCATAGCCTTCATTTGCTTGAAAGTGACCTGGTCGTCACAAGCAAGACTCAACATTCTCTTTTTAGCCGCTCGCCAATCGCTCTTGAACCAACGAAATAAACCACCTCGTTCAATCGTCGTTTTCAACTGTAATAATTCTTCATGCTCCGGTAGCTCTCCAACCTTAAAAACCCTAAAAATTTCGTTATACATTAACAAAAGATTTGTAAGGTCTTCCCTTAAATCGGGTAGCAACTCGTCCATCTCATCATTATCAAAACGCTCATCTCTGATTTTCCAATAGGAAGGCTTTAGACTATCGATCAAATTCAAAAACGTTACAAACTCACTCAGCCCTTTAATGGATGGCACGAAGTGCGCTGAGACATCGCTACCTATTGAACTTTTTATTTGAGATAATGGTTCTACTATCCCAGAAAGTTGATTCTGTATTGCTTCCAAACGATTCATTGCGTCAGCCAGTTGTCCCAGACTGACCGATGCATCAACCAATTGCTTTAATTGTTTATCTCCCTCCAAAAAAATATCAATCCTCGAGAGGTCTTCCAGAAACTCTTCTCCTATCTTTTCTGAAATATATTCATATTGTTCTTGAAGATCTTTATACTGCGATAAATATCCGTTTGCCGCGCATAGAACATCACCTGTAAGCAAAGGTAATTGGGCTAAATATCGTTCGTCGGAAAATTGAGGAAAATTGACAAGATCAGATAAACATAAAGTAAGCTCATTAATCGAATTTGGAATTTCAGAACATTGGCAATTTAATTTTTCTGAAATCCTCTTTCTTTCGCAAGAAATGTCTTCTAAAGAGGCTTGCCAAGCAACCAAAGATTCAACAACTTTATCAATTTCAAAAATGTGCAATTCACTATTATTAAAGCCAAACCAAGGGTGGTTCTGAAGAACAACACCGCCATCTAATTGGCCTGCGATTGCCTGATATATTTTCTGATATCCATGAACCTGATCGATCACGAATTTTTGTTTTGAAACATCGAACTCTTCACCACTAATTCCTTCGGGGTGAAAGTTGGTAGGGCTCGTGTTCAGTTTTCTTCGATATCTAGTGGCTGACATAAAAATGGTGTGTATGGTTTTGCCTGTATTTTTCCAAACCCCATTTATTCGTTCAGCGTGGTCCTTCAACTCCAGTTTTAATTCTTCCAAGCGGGCAATATCAAAATCGATATCACTTGGCTTTCGATATTTATGATGCCTATCAAGACGATTTTCGACCTCATCTAAAATTTTCCGTTTCTGAGACTTATGGCTATGCAGCTCCAAACAGAATTCACCCAATCCAACATTATCTAACCGCCGTTTAACGACCTCCAATGCTGCTTGTTTCTCCGCAACGAATAAAACCTTTTTCCCTTGGGATAAACATGCTGCTATTAAATTTGTTATTGTTTGCGATTTACCGGTACCTGGAGGGCCTTCAATAACTAAATTTTTCCCATCTACAGCATCAATCAAGGCGCTATGTTGAGAGCTATCTGCATCATCAATCAATGGATATTTTGTATGAATTTCCCTTAATTCATCAATTGGATATTCTTCACCAAAACCAAGGGATTCATCAGGAGAATCTTCATCTTGAGCATCAGGATCATAATCATTCAAGAACTGGGCAACCAATGGATGATTAATGATATTGGTTCCCTTGGGCCATCGATTTGGATCTAAATCCAAATACATCAACAACTTACTAAAATTGAGAAGCGTCAATGTCACATAACGTCTTACACGCCATTTGGGTTGGTTATTTTCAATTAATTTAAAAACA
>JAKSBO010000794.1 GCA_022361095.1 Desulfobacterales bacterium
AGGGGATCATATCTTCCGGGGCCGTAGGATCTGGAAATTACAAATTCCAGTTCTTTCATGTAGAATTGTTCCCGGGGGATGTCCATATTTACAGCGCCCACCATGGTAATGCGGCCCCTGTCCCGTGCCATCTCAACGGCCTGCTCTATGATTTTATTTGAAGATGCCGATGCACAGATAACCACGTGGTCAACACCCAGATGGTTGGTATACCGTACTATTTCCTTTGCAATCTGTTCACTGGGTGCAAATCCTTTTTCCATACCCAGGGAAAGTGCAATATCCATCCGTTTTTGAATCGGATCGGACCCGATTACTCTGACACCGCTGGCAACCAGCATCTGGCTGACAAGCTGGCCCACAAGTCCCAGTCCGATGACTGCGGCTGTTTCTCCCAACTGTACGCCGGCCTGCCGGACACCCTGCATGGCAATGCCTCCCAGGGCTACGAAGGATGCTTCTTTAGCGGATACGCCTTCGGGGATTTTCACGCTGAGGTTTTTGGCGGCCCGGATAATTTCAGCATGGCCCTGTCCGCCGTATGCGACAGGATCGCCTTCGGTGATATCATTGATTCCAGACCCCACTTCAACAGCGACACCTGCACCACTGTAGCCCATTGGGGTCCATTTGGTGGTTTCGTAGTGTACGCGGTCGGCTGTTTTCATCACACCGTCTTTTAACAGCATCTCCTTGACACTCTCTCTTATATCAGGCTCGGTCATGGCTTTGACGACCATATCTTTCATATTGCTTCGAACCGCCATGGTTTCTGTGCCTGCACTGATGATGGAATAGCTATTGGAAAGGAGCAGGCTGTTTTTTCCGCATTTAGGAACCGGCACCTCTTCTGATGTCAGTGTTGCATTACCAAGCGGTTTTTTTCTCATGAATAATTGTTTCAAAGTATTTCCTCCGGAAACATATTTTAGCGTGAGCACAAATTATTGAATATTCTGCCTACTTTATTTGCAGTTCCTTCCCATGACCGGGTTTCTGTTACGTTGCGAATATACTTCCGGTCCCAGTCGGCGGACAGGGCTTTTTCTATCCCTTCAGCGGCATCTTGAACTGTTCTTTCGGGAATAAGATGTCCAAGGCGCGGATCATTGATTATTTCAGGAATCCCCCCTACTGAGGTGGCAAGGACAGGCGCACCGCATGCAGTGGCTTCCATTACCACATTGGGGCTCCCCTCCCTGGAACTCAATAACGCGAACAGATCTGTTGCGCTGTACCATAAATGCATTTCTTTGGGAGGCCTTGGGCCGGCAAGCATCACATGGTTTTCCACCTGATTGGCCTTGATTCGTTCTTCAATAACAGGGGTGTAATCTTCTCCCCAGGATGCAACGCCTCCGATGATGACCACAAGAAGATTCGGAAATTTTTTAAGAAGTTTCGGGATTGTATCTACAAGTAAATGAAATCCCTTAAGTTCAAGCCTGTAGCCGACTGATATCACAACAGGGCGGTCCTGGGGAAGATTTAATGTTTTTCTTGCGTCCTTTTTTGGAACAGGGGTGAATTTTTTACAATCCACACCATTGCCGATGCGTGTGATTTTTTTAGGATCCGCACCATTTGCAAGCATAGCCTTCTCTATTCTCTCACTTAGTGCAACCAGCGCATCTGCTCTTTTAAGTGTTTGCCTGATCTGATCCCCGATGTACGGCAGGGCAGGAAATTTTTCAATATCTTCTCCACGGCAGGTGACAACAAAAGGTTTATTTAATCTGCGCGCAATCATTTCTGCGGCAACGCCGTTGGGAAATATAAAATGGGCGTCTATCAGGTCAAAATCAAAATTTTTTTGTAACTTTTTAACCAAAGGAAATGATGCATAGGCAATGGAGGCTGCATGGATGTAGTGGCCGATTTTCGGCACCAGGAAATACCTTGGCCGGAAAACCTCCAGGCCGTCTATTGTTTCTTTCTTTGGTATCTGTGAGAACTTATACCATCTTTCAAATTTACTTATCGGCGGAAAATACGGGACGGGCGCAATAACTTTTGTTTCAAAATCGGGCAGCGCATCTACATTTCGAACCCGTTCTTTTACAAACACCCCGGGTATGGGATCGTGATTGGTTGGGAAACTGGTACTGAATGATAAAATTCTCTTCACTAAATATTCCTTTATGGTTTTCGCTATCAATATTCATTGCTTGAATATATCAAACCATGACTTTTTTTCCGGAGGGAGGGGTGTCGGCATCCCGGATACAATGGTATGTGCATTTACCGCAGATGCGTTGTTACGTAACGTATTGTGCAGGTCTTGAAGGTAAATTTCAATATTATCATAGTCCGGGGATAAGTCCCGTCCATTGGGTTTAAGGTTTCCCCCATTTTGATTTTCCCATTCATCCGCCATTCCGTCCCTGTCAGTATCTTTATTCGGAGTTCCGGAATAATCGTTATTGTCCAGAGGCTTTTCAAGTTTCCAGCTCCCGGTGCGGGTCAGCAGTTCTTTCTGTAACCGCAGATCCGTATTATCCCTGGGGAGCGCCCCGAATTTTGATATCACTTCGTCCATATTTTTTTCAGCATCCAGATAGGTAACCTTAGGGATGGATTCAAACCGCGAATCCGTAAAATTCAGGTGACCGTGGGATTGGCCTAATTTCCCTTTATAACTCATGATGGCATCTTCAGGGTATGAATTGTCCGGCCTTGACCCGGTGACCCGTTGATCATTGCCCCGGCATGTGTCGTGATCGGAGCCTTTACAATTTTGATCGTCATGGCCCGGTGTTGATTCAGAGGAATGAATAAACCGGTTGTCCATGGCAAATAGTGTAAAATTATGGCTGCCTATAATTGCACCCCGTTTGGGTATTCCGTGATCACCATGGGTATTGGTACCGGGAATATAGTAGTTCCCTACTGCATTCCCTTGCCCATTGACAACGTCGAATGCCGAGGGATATTTCCTGAAATTATAGACAACATTGTTGGAAAATTCGATCATTCCGCCACGGGTGCTTGATTCATGGAACCAAGGTGTGCGTGAATGTGTGTGGGTATAATAATTGTGATGCATCGTTATGAAATTGGAGTTGGTGCGTATCAGATGGGGTTCCCCGTGGTATGCCTCCCAGGTTCCGCTGTTCACTGCATCACCAAAGTGCGACCATTGTAAGGTGATATACCTGCTTTCAACGATATCGACGGCACCGTCTTGAAAAAATGAAACAGAAACATGATCAAGTATTACCCGCTGGGATTTTATAATTAAAATGGCGTCCTGGCCTTTTACTGATCTTCCAAGTTCGTAATCACCTCTGCAGCGTATATTCCGAATTAAAATATCATTGGCATTTCGTATAAGAATAGGTTCTCTTGTGATGGCAATTCCCCGGCCAGGGGCGGAGTGCCCTGCAATATATGTATTACTGAATACTTCCGCCGGCCTTATCAATTCGATGGTGCCTGCTACATCAAATACGATATACCCGCCTCCGGCTTCTCTGGCAGCTGCCAATGCCCACCTGAAGCATCCAACCTTATTTTCATGGTTTTTCATTTTAAAATAAACTGTTTGTGGTCCCCTGTCTAAATCATCCAATCGGGTAACATGAAACACCTTTTTTCCCCTGGCATGGGGTGTTTCGGAACCATATCCTTCAGCGCCCGGAAAGGCTGGAAGAGAATAAGCATTGGCGCAAAAAAATAGCATGAGGAATAATAATGCTGATATGATAGATTTTTTTGAAAGGGTTGGAAGCATTGTAAATGAAAAATATTTTTTAAAAACCGTCACTGATAGATTAGGCATTATGTTTATACTATGTTTGTATGAAGTGAGCATGTATAAATAAAAGCAAAGTGTTATACTAAGATGGCAGGTGGATTAGCTTCTGTTAAGGCAGAGTAAAACACACATTGATATTAAGTTCAATATAATTCCTTCAATAAATTCATGGAAAAGACAACTTTCCGCGTTAGCAGGTGTTACTGTTTATAGATTTGCAGCTTACGGAAAATGTCCAGGATGGCTCCAATAAAAGTTGAAAAAACGGCCTTTGCAAAGTTAAGGGTACCGTGGTAATGTTCGTAAGAATAAGCCCAGGTCAAACATCATGGAGGCCACCTCCATATCCTTTGAAGGTATACGAGAGGAATCAGGACCGGATGGTTTTATTTTAATTTTATGGAGATTTTGATTGAAATATTATCGAGCGCCGTTCAAGTGTCAAATTACTTTCGTAGAATTCGAACAACTAAATAACAGCTAAATATTACGATTAATAGAGAAGCGGAGTTTAGAAATGTCGAGTATGTCTAAATCAGGGGATTTGGAAAAAAGCCGCACTATTGAGAAAGAAAATTCAATTGACTTTCAAATTATTATATCATCAAATTTCACAGCAGAATTTATTGAACCCGGTTTTTTATTCTGGTTAGACGAATTAAATATAAACGGAGATGTAGCCTTTGCCCCGTACAACCAGATTTTGCAGGAACTGATCAATCCTAACAGCCTGTTGTCCTCCAATACATACGGTGCCAGTGTGGTCTTTTTAAGGGTGAAGGATTGGCTGAGAGAACTGGATGACTCTAAAATTCAGTCAGAAAATGATACGCATGAATTTTTGGAGAAATCGGTCCAGGAATTTACCCAGGCCATGAAAACCCATCGCGGGCACTGTAAAGTCGAAACAACGCTGGTGATTTGTCCAGCTGAAGAGATCGGTGAAGGTCCATCATGGACAGGTGTGTTATCGCAGGTCGAACAACAGTTGGTTTTATCTCTTGAAGGCTTGCCGGGGCTGACCATATTAAAGGCGGAGGATTTCCACGGCATTTATCAGGTAAAAGATGATGAGATACATGATCCGCTGAGGGAAAAAATCGGGCATATTCCTTATCAGAAGTCTTATTTTTATTTTCTGGCGACATTGGTCATACGGAATGTGTACCGAAAAATGATACCGATCTGTAAAGTGGTGGTTGTGGACTGCGACAATACATTGTGGAAGGGGGTTGTGGGGGAAGTCGGGGCCGAAGGAGTGGTGTTTGAAAAATCCCATATTTCGCTTCAGGAAAAATTGGTGGCCCTGAGTCTTGGTGGTGTGGTTGTCAGTCTGTGCAGCAAGAATGAAGAATTTGATGTGTGGCGTGTGTTTGATAACCGTCAAGACTTTAAACTCCGCCGGGATAACATTGTTTCCGCAATGGTTAATTGGCAGCCCAAATCAGAAAATATCAAAAAACTGGCAGCCCGCTTGAATTTAGGATTGGCCAATTTTATTTTTCTGGATGACAATCCCGTGGAGTGTGCCGAAGTCCGGGCCGCCTGTCCCGAGGTGTTGACCATTCAATGGCCCCAGGATTCCGATACAGCTTGCGCCCTGCTTAATCATATCTGGGAACTGGATATTAAAGATGGTACGGCGGTTGATCAAAAAAGAACCCAGATGTACAAAGAGGAACTCAAACGCCAGGCGGCCATGGCCGCCGCCTTCGGCGTGG
>JAKSBO010000337.1 GCA_022361095.1 Desulfobacterales bacterium
CCGGCTGTTGGGGGTTCGACTCCCTCCTGACCTGCCACTTTTTTAGCCTCCTGGTCGGCCTTTAATGTCGGTCAGGAGGTAATTCATCGGTGGGATATGTCGAGATTACAGAAGAAAAAGCCTCAAGGCGAAAAACGGAAACGAATTGCCGGAAGTGACGGAGACACTGGGTCTGCTGTAGGATCGACTACGGCAGGGAAGCCGGTGCAGCCGTTGTCGGCGGCAAAGGTTGAGAAGCCGGTAGGTTCTCCCGGGGCTGGTAATTTTATTACAAAAGCATCTGAATTTTTTCGGGAAGTGAAAGTTGAATTAAAAAAAGTTGTCTGGCCAACTAGGAAGCAGACAACCGGAACTACGGTTGTAGTCATTATTTTTGTATTTGTTGTTGCTGTTTTCCTGGGGGTTTTTGATTATAGTTTGTCCAAGCTTGTTCAGGTCGTTCTTACTTGAGACTAAGGGAAATAAAATGTCTTTAAAGTGGTATGTCGTTCACGTTTATTCCGGTCATGAGCAAAAGGTTAAACTTGCTCTGGAAGAGAAGATCCAGGGGTCAAAGCGCCCGGAAAAATTCGGTGACATCCTGATTCCATCTGAAAATGTCGTTGAGCTGGTGGATGGAAAAAAAAGGCAGTCTTCCAGGAAATTTTATCCCGGATATATTCTTGTGCGCATGCATTTGGATAACGAGACGTGGCATATCGTAAGTTCCACTGCTAAAGTTACCGGTTTTCTTGGTGGTAAAAATAAACCTGCCCCCATAACCGAGAAAGAAGCCCAGAGCATCATTGAAAAAATGGAGCAGGGTAAAGAAAAGCCCCAGCCTAAGTACTATTTTGAGCCGGGCGATGATGTGCGGGTTGTAGACGGGCCTTTTTCCAATTTCAACGGTACGATTGAGGAAGTGTCTCCGGACAAGGAGAAGGTAAAGGTGCTGGTCAGTATTTTTGGGCGAGCGACGCCGGTCGAATTGAATTTTATACAGGTAACCAAGATCTAAATCGGGTTGTAAATAAAGAGTTTCAGGAGTAATAAAATGGCAAAAAAAGTAATGACGCAAATTAAGCTTCAGGTTGAAGCCGGTAAAGCAAATCCGTCTCCTCCAATTGGTCCGGCCCTGGGGCAGCACGGTGTCAATATCATGGATTTCTGTAAGGCGTTCAATGCTAAAACCGCAAATGATGCGGGGCAAATTATTCCGGTCGTTATCACTGTGTATCAGGATCGGTCCTTCAGCTTTATAACCAAAACCCCGCCTGCCTCAAGGCTGCTTTTGGCTGCTGCCAAGATTGCTAAGGGGTCCGGGGAGCCAAATCGTGATAAGGTCGGTAAGGTGACAAGGGATCAGGTTGTTGCAATTGCAGAAACCAAAAAGCCGGATTTGAATGCTTCGGATGTTGATGCTGCCGTCAGGATTATTGAAGGCACAGCCAGAAGTATGGGAATAGAAGTCGTTTAACTTTCAAGTATAAGAGTGATTAAAATGCCTAAGCGGAGTAAAAAACATAACGAAGCACTGAGCAAAGTGGACAGAATGGTTCAGTATGGACCCAAAGATGCCCTGGAAATTGCTGTATCTTCCAGTTATGCAAAATTTGACGAAACGGTAGATGTCGCCGTAAGGCTGGGGGTAGACCCGCGGCATGCAGACCAGATGGTTCGCGGGACCGTTGTTCTGCCTAATGGGCTGGGTAAAGAGGTTAAAGTCCTGGTGTTTGCCAAAGGTGAAAAAGAACAGGAAGCCCTTGACGCCGGCGCAGACTTCATTGCCACAGATGAGATCGTCGAGAAGATCAAGGACGGCTGGTTCGGTTTTGATAAGGCGATTGCCACACCCGATATGATGGGTACTGTTGGTAAGCTTGGACGCGTTCTAGGTCCCAGAGGGCTTATGCCCAATGCAAAAACCGGCACCGTTACCTTTGAACTTGCCAAGGCGATTAATGAGGTAAAAGCCGGGAAAATTGATTTTAGAGTTGAAAAGGCCGGCATTGTTCATGTTCCTGTTGGTAAAATTTCCTTTGGTGCTGAAAAACTATTGGAAAATGTAACTGTCTTTCTTGATAAAATTCTCTCTCTCAAACCAGCGGCGAGCAAAGGAACCTATCTGAAATCCATCAGCGTATCTTCAACAATGGGTCCCGGTATTAAAGTTGATCCTTTGTTGATCAAGTAAAAAATAATAAGCGCAGTTCATTTTGATTGATGAAATGCGCTTAAAACCTGTCCTAGACAGTAGGTGCATATGATATGCATAATCGGATTTGCCGGCCTGC
>JAKSBO010000012.1 GCA_022361095.1 Desulfobacterales bacterium
ACTGGAAGCAGGTGTACATTTCGGTCATCAGACCAAACGCTGGAACCCCAAAATGAAACGGTACATTTTTGGTGCCAGGAACGGTATATACATTATCGACCTTCAGCAGACCGTCAAGCTGTACAGGCAGGCCCATGATTTTATTAAAAATATTGCCGCCAACGGTGGCGATGTCATGTTCGTGGGGACAAAAAAACAGGCTTCCGAAGCCATTTATGAAGAAGCCAACAGAGCGGAAAGCTATTATGTTGAAAACCGCTGGCTGGGCGGTATGCTGACCAACTTTCAGACCATAAAAAATAATATTTCCCGTTTTCATTTTTTAAATTCCATTGAAAATGACGGCACATTGGAAAATTATCCCAAAAAAGAACAGGCAAAAATGCTTAAAGACAAGGCAAAACTGGAGTTTGCCATTGGCGGTATTTCCAATATGAAAAAGTTGCCTGCAGCCCTGTTTATCATTGACTCTAAAAATGAGTCCATTGCCGTAAAAGAGGCAAAGCGCCTGGGAATCCCCATTGTTGCCGTTGTAGATACCAATTGTGACCCCGATGATATCGATTATGTTATTCCCGGCAACGATGATGCCATCCGTTCCATCCGCCTGTTTGCCTCCCGGGTTGCCGATGCCGTAATTGAAGGCCGCCAGATTTGGGAAGAACGGCAGCGTGCACAGTCCGACAAGGACGCCGGAGGAGGAAAAGCAGCTGAAGCTTCAGGCGAAAAAATCGGTGTTGAGGTTGTCTCTGACGGTACCGATGGCCCTGTGATCGAAAAAATCAAAAGGAAAACAGCAGCAGCGGAAACTTCAGAAGCCCAGGAACCTGTTGCTGCTGAATAACAGGCAAAGGTTGATATCGTCTGTTTAAATTAAATTGTGGGGCGTGCCCCACAATGAAGACGAAAAAGTAATTCAATAACTTAAATGTTATTTAAAAGTACGAATAATATAGATTCAAAATATCTGATATAAAAGGAGCTTACAAAATGGCTGAAATTACTGCACAAATGGTAAAGGAGCTTCGTGAAGCCACCGGGTCGGGGATTATGGACTGCAAAAGAGTCCTGGCCGAAGCGGACGGGAATATGGATAAGGCAATTGAGCTTTTGCGTAAAAAAGGCCTGGCCAAAGCCGCCAAGCGCGCAGGGCGGTCCACCAGTGAAGGCATTATTTACTCCTATATCCACACCGGTGCAAAACTGGGTGTGCTGCTTGAAGTGAATTGCGAATCTGATTTTGTGGCAAAAACCGAAAACTTTGAAAATTTTGCCAAAGATATTGCCATGCACATTGCTGCTGCAAATCCGGCTGGCCTGGTTCCCGAAGACGTGGATCAATCCATTATCGAAAAGGAGCGTGAGATCTATCGCGCCCAGATGCTGGAGGAAGGAAAACCGGAAAATATCATTGACAAAATCGTGGACGGCAAGGTGGAAAAATTTTACAAAGAAGTTTGCCTGTTAAGCCAGCAGTACATTAAAGATCCCCAGAAAACCGTTGAAGATGTTCTCAAGGAAACCATCGGGAAAATCGGCGAAAATATTCAGATTAGAAGATTTGCACGCTTCCAGATAGGAGAATAATCGCTTGGATACGAAACCTGAGTTTCAACGGGTTCTGATCAAGTTAAGTGGCGAAGCCTTGATGGGTAATCAGGGCTTCGGCATTACGCCCGAGATGATAAACTATGTGGCGGATGAAGTGGCCAAAGTGTTTCATCTGGGCATGGAAATTTCAATTGTTGTGGGTGGCGGCAATATCTTTCGCGGGGTGGCAGGGTCCTCTGCCGGAATGGACCGGACATCTGCCGATAATATGGGCATGCTGGCCACTGTGATCAACAGTCTGGCTTTATGTGATGCCTTGGAAAAGCACGACATTCCCACAAGGGTCCAGTCCGCCATTCGCATGGACAGGGTGGCTGAGCCTTTTATTCGCAGAAGAGCCATCCGCCATCTGGAAAAAGGCCGTGTGGTGATATTTGCCGCCGGTACCGGAAACCCTTACTTTACAACGGACACGGCAGCAGTTCTTCGCGCCAACGAGATCCGTGCCCAAATCCTTTTCAAAGCCACCCAGGTGGATGGCGTGTATGACAAGGATCCCCATATTCATGATGATGCTGTAATGTTTGATAAGCTGTCGTATATGCGGGTGATTGAAAAACAGCTTCATGTCATGGATATGACAGCTATATCCCTTGCCATGGAGCATGATCTTCCTTTACAGGTGCTTAACCTGCACAAGGCCGGTAATATTTATAAAGCGGCCACGGGCGGAAAAATCGGTACACGGATTTATAATAAATTAAAGGACGTGTGAATATGATTAATGAAGTGCTTGAAGAAACCAGGGACCGCATGGGCAAATCTGAGAAAGCCTTTGAAACTGAGCTTGGCAAAGTACGCACAGGAAGAGCTTCCCAGTCCATGCTTGACAACGTCAGGGTCGATTACTACGGCACCCAGACCCCACTTCCCCAGATGGCGACTGTATCTGTGCCCGAAAGTCGCCTGCTTACCGTAAAACCATGGGATGCTTCGGTTATCAATGAGGTGGAAAAGGCCATATTAAAAGCCAATATTGGGCTGACACCTTCCAATGATGGTAAGCTGATTCGCATTTCCATTCCGCCGTTGACCGAAGAGCGTAGAAAAGAGATCGTAAAAAGCGTGGCCAAAACCTGTGAAGAGTTCAAGGTGGCTGTCAGAAACATTCGCCGTGATTCCAATGAGATGCTCAAGGATCTCCAAAAAGAGGGTGATATTTCCGAAGACGACAGTTTTAAGGCCCAGAAACAGGTCCAGGAGCTGACGGACGCGTCCATTAAGAAACTGGATGAAATTTTTGCCGACAAGGAAAAAGAGATCCTTGAAGTCTGATTCTACGATTCAGGTGCCCGGCGGACTGGATTTAAATACGATTCCCGAACATGTGGCGTGCATCATGGACGGAAACGGCCGTTGGGCAAAAAAAAGGCTGATGAACCGGGTTAAAGGTCATGAGCAGGGGGCGCAAACCGTTGAAGAGATCGTCATGGCCTCTAGGGAAGTAGGCATTAAGGTACTTACCTTGTATGCATTCTCCACGGAAAACTGGGCAAGACCCAAGGAAGAGGTCAAGGCCCTGATGCATCTGCTTAAACGGTTCCTTAAAAATAAAACTGAAAAACTGCAGAAAAAAGATATCCGGCTCAATTTCATCGGTCAGACATACCGGCTGCCCGGCGATGTCCGGGACCAAGCGGAACAGGCCATGGCTGCCACACAGAAAAATTCTGCCATGATCTTAAATCTGGCCATCAGTTATGGGGCACGTGAAGAGATTACCATGGCGGTTCAACAGATTGCCGCCAAAGTCAAATCCGGAAGCCTTGATCCCGAAGAGATTACGGACACAACGGTTTCCGGGCACCTTTATACAGCCGGCATGCCCGACCCTGACCTTATAATCCGAACCTCTGCTGAGTTCAGGCTTTCCAATTTTCTTATGTGGCAGGCTGCATATTCTGAATTTGCCTTTATACCGACACTCTGGCCGGATTTTACCCGGCAGGCGTTTTATGAGGTATTAATTGATTACCAGCAGCGGGATCGGCGTTTCGGAAAGGTATGATGCAGCATTTCAAACGGTGGCTCACGGCATTAATCCTTATTCCCTTTTTGCTTTGGGCCATTATCAAAGGCTCTATTCTGGTTTTTGCCGCCCTGGTATCCGTGGTATCTGTTTTTGCGATACATGAATATTTTGATATTATCTGTGCCAACGACACCGACACCATTTCCAAGACCACACGCCTTATTTCCTATTCCGCCTGTACGGCATTGATCATGGGGGCGTGCTTAGGGTCCTGGCCGGTCCTTTTTTTTATTCTTGCCCTGGATATGATGGCCCTTTGTGTGTTCGTTCTGGCGCGTTTTTCTACTGTGCCGCATATTTTTGACCTGGTGGCCCGGCAGGTTCTCGGTATTGTCTATATTCCTTTGTCTTTGGCACTTCTGGTTTTTATCCGGAACTCAAATGCCGGGGCTTTGTGGGTGATCTGGTTACTCATTGTCTGCTTTGCCAATGATACGGGTGCGCTGTACGTTGGAACATTTAAGGGAAAACACAAACTTTCGCCTAACATCAGTCCCAATAAAACCATTGAAGGGGCTGTGGGGGGACTGGTGACTGCGTTGGCGGCAGGACTGTTGTTCAGTTTGGTTTTTTTCCAGGATTTTTCCCTTGCCCTGCGCAGTATACCCTGCGCCGTCTGCATTGCCGCGGCAGGTCAAATCGGGGATCTTTTTGAGTCTGCCATGAAACGGGTCGGCCATATTAAAGATTCGGGGAAAATTTTACCGGGGCACGGTGGTATGCTGGACCGTATTGACGGGGTGCTTCTGGCCATTCCGGTCTTCTATTTTTTTAAGGTGTTTGTCCTGTGAAATCGCTCACCATACTGGGCTCCACAGGTTCCATCGGTACCTCAGCCCTTAAAGTGGTGGGCAGGCATCCGGACAGGTTTACCGTCAAATGTATGACCTGTGCCACAAATATTGATCTTCTTGCTGTCCAGATAAAACAATTTAAGCCGGATATGGTCGCCGTACTGGACGAACAGTGTGCAGACCGCCTGTCAAAATTGCTGTCAGGCCGTTTCTGTCCTGAAATCCTATGGGGTGAATCTGGTTTTATTTGCGCAGCCCAATGGGCAGATTCGGATATGGTGCTTGCCGCCATGGTGGGGGCTGCCGGGCTTGTCCCGGCCCTTGCCGCCATTGACGCCGGTAAGCAAATTGCCCTTGCCAACAAGGAAACCCTGGTCATGGCAGGCGACATCGTAATGGCACGTGCACGTGAAAAAGGGGTGGATATCCTGCCTGTGGATTCCGAGCACTGCGCCATATTTCAATGCCTGCAGGGAAACCGGAAGCGTGACCTAAAAAAGATTTTTCTCACGGCATCAGGCGGCCCTTTCAGGACTCTGGCCTATGATCAATTCAGGCAGATTACCCCTGCCCAGGCCCTGGATCATCCCACATGGGACATGGGGGCTAAGATTTCCATTGATTCGGCCACCCTCATGAACAAAGCCCTTGAAGTTATTGAAGCGGTCCGGCTATTTGATGTCAATGTTGATCAGATTCAGGTGGTCATTCACCCCCAAAGCATTGTTCATTCAATGGTTGGCTTCAAAGACGGCGGTATTATGGCACAATTGGGAGAGCCTGATATGATGCATGCCATTGCCTACGCCTTCTCCTATCCGGCACGTGTGGATCTTGACTTAAATTTTCCTGATTTTGCCGCCCTGTCCGGATTGACCTTTGATAATCCTGATACAAACCGCTTCCCATCCCTGGGATTTGCCTGTGAAGCCTGCCGCAGGGGCGGGACCCTGCCTGCCGTTATGAATGCGGCCAATGAAATTGCCGTTGACGCTTTCCTTAAAAAACGTATCGGCTTTCCGAATATTTTTACCCTGATTCGTGAGGTCATGGATGCCCATACCTGCATTGACAATCCTGAGCTTTCAGGTATTATTGAGGCGGATCGATGGGCCAGGGAAAAGACACAATTTTTGGCCCGGCATCTTCATGTCTGAACAAAAAACCACCCCATTTGCTGCGTTGCAAGTAGTTATGTGTTTGGATAACTTTGCGGCCGAACATAAAGGGTCTTGGGGCAGACACTAGGTAACAAATTTTAGGAAAATCGATATGGGATACTCTTTTTTTGCATTTATCATTGTCATCGGCGTATTGGTTTTTGTCCATGAATTGGGTCATTTCCTTGCCGCCCGGGCTTGCGGTGTCGGGGTTGAGGTTTTTTCCCTTGGGTTCGGGCCAAAGATTTTCAAAATTAAACGGGGGCTGACCGAATATTGTATCTCAGCCATTCCTTTGGGCGGGTACGTGAAGATGACCGGGGAGGAACCCGGCGCCGCCGAGAGCCTGACGGAAAAAGACCGTCATCTCTCCTTTACCCATAAAACGGTGGGACAAAGAGCCCTGATTGCCGCAGCCGGCCCGGCATTTAATTTTTTTCTGGCCGTCGTGATTTTCTACCTTTTATATCAAACCATCGGCGTTTACATGGGACTGCCCCAAGTCGGCCAGGTGGTGGATAAGTCTGCGGCCTTGGCGGCAGGCATTAAAAAGGGGGATGTGATCAAGGAAATTGACAGCATCCCGGTTCACTCTTTTGAGGATATCTCCCGGATTGTGTCCAAAAGCGAGGGCAGGCCTTTGACCTTTCTTGTGGAACGGGAAGGCGAGGTGCAGTCCTTTAGGATTACACCCCGGACCCATGAAGAGAAAAATTTGTTCGGGGAAACCGTGAACAGGTATGTGATTGGTATTATCGGTACCGGAGAGACCTTTCATCACCCGTTAAACCCAATTGAAGCTGCGGTACGGGCTGTCTCCGATACCTACGGGATGGTGAAATTGACGATTTTGTCCGTGGTGAAAATGTTCACCGGGGCCGTGTCTGCCGATAACCTGGGCGGACCTATCATGATTGCCAAAATGGCCGGTGACCAGGCCAAGGCCGGGTTTGAAAATTTTGTATGGTTTATCGCGCTCATCTCTGTAAATCTTGGCATCATCAACCTGTTCCCCATCCCGGTTTTAGATGGGGGGCATCTTTTGTTTTTAAGTATTGAGGCGGTTAAAGGCAGCCCTGTCAGTACCCGGGTGCGTGAGAAAATGGTTCAATTCGGGGCCGCTGTGCTGATGACTTTAATGATCTTTGTCTTTTATAATGACATAGTCAAATTATTCAACGGTGGATTACAATGATTTCCAACATCGAAATCACGTTAAAGCAGGATTTAAGGGATGCCGAAGGCCAATCCCTGGTGAAAAAGGCCAACGCCTATTTCGGCATTAAAATGGATGATGCCCGATGCATCAATATTGTGACTGTAGAGTCTGATCTGAATCCGGATGAATTGGATACCATACGCCGGGAGGTGTTTACCAATCCGGTCATACAGGAATCCGGTCTCTCTCCTTTAGATATTGATTTTCATTTCTGTATCTGGGTCGGCTTTCGTCCAGGGGTCCGGGATAATGCCGGGGCTACCGCTGTGGAAGCGGTGAGCGATCTTCTTAAAAAAGATTTTTCGGCCCATGAAAACATCTATACATCGAAGCGATACTGCCTGACCGGGGCTGATCTGACCCGGGCGGATGCTGAAACAATTGCGGGCCAGATTCTGTCAAATGGTATTATCCAGCAGTACAAAGTGTTCAGCAAAGATGAGTGGGATAAAGAGATCGGGGCGAATGTGAAACCTGCCAAGGTTATTTTAAATGATACCCCCGGCTTTGACACCATGGATATTGATTCCGATGAGATTCTTGCCCGGATTTCCCATGAGCGCAGCCTGTCGCTGAATCCCAGGGATATCCCTGTGATCCGGGGGTATTTTTTAGATGAAAAAGTCCTGGCTGACCGGGTAAAGATGGGATTGTCAAAGCCTACGGATGTTGAGCTTGAATACATTTCCCAGTCCCGGTCCGATCATTGCTGCCACAACACCTTTAACGGCATTTTCAGGTATACGGACAGACAAACGGGTGAAACCACGGTGGAAAACTCGCTGTTCAAAACCTATATCAAAGAACCCACCTTGGCCCTGAAAGAGGATAAAGAGTGGGTGGTTTCCGTGTTATGGGACAATGCCGGTGTGGGGTCTTTTGATGATGAAAACAACTATGTCATCACCGGCGAAACCCATAATTCGCCTTCCAACATGGAGGCCTACGGCGGTGCCATCACAGGTATCGTGGGGGTTTACCGCGACCCAATGGGGACAGGGTTAGGTTCCAAGCTGTTCATGGGCAGTTTCGGGTTCTGTGTGGGGGATATCAATTATAACGGTCCGTTAAAGCCGCCC
This sequence comes from Desulfobacterales bacterium, assembly GCA_022361095.1. Classification (GTDB taxonomy): domain Bacteria; phylum Desulfobacterota; class Desulfobacteria; order Desulfobacterales; family Desulfobacteraceae; genus Desulfobacter. The sequence goes on from JAKSBO010000012.1 coordinate 7,896, forward strand.
CTTCACCCCCGGCGACTGCTTGACGGGGTGATTGAAGGTGTCAAGGACGGCGGGAATAAAAGCGGGGTTCCCACGACCTTTGGCCAGACCCTGTTTGATCCGGGATACATGGGCAAAGCCCTGGTTTTCGTAACCGCCTTGGGCATTATGCCCAAAACCGTGAATGGCAAGCCAAGCCATGAGAAAACCACCGCCCCGGGAGAGCTGATCATCATGAGCGGCGGCCGTGTAGGTAAAGATGGTATCCACGGGGTAACCGCCTCCTCTAAAAGCTTTTCCGAGAATACTCCGGCGGGGCACGTCCAGATTGGTGATCCCTATACCCAGAAAAAAATGCACGA
>JAKSBO010000341.1 GCA_022361095.1 Desulfobacterales bacterium
AGTGACTCTATTTAAGCTTAAAGTTTTGAGAAAATGCACAGCGCTTTTTTAAGATATCGCGTTCCTGTTGGGTGTTTTTGAGTTCTTTGCGCAGCTGGGCTATCTCAGCGTCTTTGCCGAGCAGCTTCCCATGACCCGGGAATGTGTCAGCGCCTTTTTGTTGCATTTGATGTTTCCAGCGAGTGAAATATTTGCCGTTTGGAATGCCAAGAGCCTCAGCAATTTCATCAGCGGTTTTACCACTATCCTGCCAGTGGTTGTCAGCATTTTCCTTGAATTCTTTTGTGAATGCTTTGCGTCTCTTGCCCATGATTAAAATTCCTTTTTACTTTGCTGCAATTTACATGGGGCTTAATGGCGTGTTCACTTTTCCGGGTTAATTCCGGTTTATGGCTTAATCCGCTCGCCGCGCAAACCGTGCATAACAAATAACACAAAACACCACAAAAGGCCCTGGAAAGGGCTTTTTTATTGTCCTCACAATACTCTCGCATAATAAATAAGAAACGCCCGGATCTCATCGCGCATAATGTAAATCAACGAAACCTTGCGCAAACATTAAAGGTAAGTTAAATCGGCTTAAGTTGAGCTAAGAAGAGCTAAGAACGCTTAAATTATGTTGCGCAAACCAATCCCGTTTCTATAGTAAGCTTGTTGATAATAAGGAAGTTAGAAAAAAATGGTACCGAAGGTGGGATTCGAACCCACACGACATTGCTGTCACTGCGACCTGAACGCAGCGCGTCTGCCAATTCCGCCACTTTGGCTCATCAACGGGTTATAATTTACTGGATTTAAGCATGGATACAAATTGTTTTATTGAAAATTTTATTAAAAATGAGTGTGTTAAAAGATAATGATTGAATCTACAGAGAGTTATAAAAATAGAAAAAAATAAAAAAAAGACTAAAACTCTGATTCAGGAGGCCGTAAATAGTGATTGTAAGCTTTGAAAACTCAACAGTGAAAGCAGTTTTACAAAGAGAGAAAACTAAATAGTAACAAGAACCTTTGCTATTGACAAGGACGTCAAGAATTTAACAAGGAGAGTTAAAATGGCAATTGGAGCAATCAACAATCCGACAGCTTTCAGCGTTTACACAAACTACGTCGCTAGTTCAAACGCACAACAGAAATCCATGGGAAGAATGTCTACCGGTGTTAAAAGTGTGGTAGATGACTCCGCTGGTGTTGCAATCAGTGAGCGTATGCGCAGTGAAGCACGCAGTACCGCTATGGCCCGTAATAATGTGGAAAACGGCATCTCTGTTCTTCAGACCGCAGACAGCTGGATGCAGCG
>JAKSBO010000964.1 GCA_022361095.1 Desulfobacterales bacterium
AAAAAAATTATACAATAATGTAGATAGTCGGGGTGATTTGTTGCATAAATGAATGTTGGGTGGTGGAGGTGAATCCGTAAGGCGCTTTATTTGTAACGCATGGAGAGGGCTCTGGTTGGGACTCTGGCCCTGTCCACATACAAATATTTGCGCCGTCATTAATCTTTTGAGTCAGGGATTTCCAATACATCAGGGTCTGATTTATTTTCGATTTCAAGCATGGAGGCCTTATCAGGCCCGGGCAGTCTGCTTAAGTTTAACTGATGTTCCCGGATATGGGTTTCGGCTTCCAGCGTTTTTTTGGCAAGAAGATAACGCAGGTAAAGAAACCAGGCAAAAATTAAAAAAACGGCCATGACGGCAACGGCAATAAACCATCCATACCGCTCAATGATTTCAAAGCCGGTTTGGCCAATGATGGAAACCAGATTTGGCAGGATCCAGAAGGCAAGTACAATAAGAAAAACGCATGCGCCAAGTATAAAAATGTTCATGCGGCTTATCTGGGTTAAAATAATATCCATTTTCCCCTTTGGTTCAGCATTCGTATCCTTCTCTTCGGTTACCTTGGGGGCATCCTGTTTTTTACCTAACAGCGTGGAAAAGGCTGATATAATAAAAGCAAACAAGAGCGTAAACCCTAGGGGAAGGCCGATGGCTGTGGCAAACCAGGCCCTGAACGGAAAAGGCTCTGTCCGGGTGACCAGCTTTTTTTCATAATTTTCAAAGGGGCCGAAGGTTGACTCAAAATAATATTTTTTAAACTTGGTTAAATGCTCTCCGTCAGCTTCGTAAATGACTGCACCTGATTCATTCATAACCTGCAGGGTGGTTTTTTTTCCGGATTTTGCAGCAAAAACGAAAAAAATCTGAAGTTCCACTAAAACCAGCAGCACGGCTACGATGATCAGCAGAGGTTTATTTTGGAAAAGTGAATTTTTGATGTTCATAACACGCCTTGTTCTGATTGCAATTCATAACTTCTTTTCAAAAAGATCTTCCTTGTGTTTATCGGAATACTTCATCCAACCATCAAATGGTATAGAAGTTAACCCGTCTCCGCGACCCTGTCAATTTATTAATCCGGGCACGAATTCAGAACGTTTTGTTCTTTCATTATCATAGCGTATCAGCAATCCGGCTCACCCAATAACAGGATATGCAAGATCCTTGAAGCGGGTACATGCTTTGTAATAAAAATTGAATATAA
>JAKSBO010000010.1 GCA_022361095.1 Desulfobacterales bacterium
AAGGACCAGGAGGGGCGCCATGACGGCGGAAGCAAGTGGATCGGCACCGGGGGAATATCTCCTGTGGGCCATTCCGGGTATCATCCCGGCGGTATGCGTGTGGGCGGTGCGTCCCGGAACAAATCCGCGGTAAAGGTGGCCAATGAACGCAGGTACAAGGATTATTCCACCCGGGGACCCCTGACCCAGGCCAAAATAGGTGAGGCGTTAAAACGGCTGCGCAACATGATCCCGGCAGGCCCCAAAGATGTAATCAATGTGGACGAGACCATCCGGGCGACACTGCGCAACGGCGGAGAAATAGACTTGATCTTTGACCGGGCCATGAAGGACAGGCTCAAGGTCATCCTGGCCATTGATAACGGGGGATGGTCCATGGACCCTCATATCCAGGTCGTCCAGACCCTGTTCAACTATGCCCGGGCCCAGTTCAAAGAGGTGAAAACGTACTTTTTCCATAACACCATCTATGATTGTGTCTGGGAAGATCCGTCCCGATATAAAAAACCCAAAAAGACATTGGATTTCGCCCGGCTGGACCCGGAGACCCGGCTCATTATTGTCGGGGATGCCAGCATGGCCCCCTATGAACTTATGTCACATAACGGCGCCATTCATATTATGGACCGCAGCGGGCGCCCCAGCATTGAACAGCTCAACTTTTTGGCACAAACGTTTAAGAACGCCGTCTGGCTCAATCCGGTATCACAAGTCATGTGGCATTATACCCACACCATCATGGCTATTTCACAAATTTTCCCCATGTATGAACTCTCCCTGGACGGACTGGAGAAAGCCGTAACAAGACTAATGGAAAAGGTATAACTTGTTTGGGCGAGAAGTCACCCGCCTGCGGCGTTGCAAAAAAAATTTGCAATCCTCACATACTTGAGTATGCTCCGGTTACAAATTTTTCTGCGCCTTGCATCCGGGCAACTTCTCACCCAAACACTAACCGCCCTGTCAGGGTTTAGGCCCATGATCGGAATAAAACATTCCAAAATATGGTTTGGAATTTTCGTTCGTATTCAAGGCGTGTCAATGGGCGCATATTAAACATATGTGCCATTGACACAACGAAGAAGACGGATGAAAAGGCAAACCATATGAAAGGTTTCATTTTAAACTTGGGCCTAATGTCATGAAACCGGCCCGGCCGGATCAACAGATAATTTTAAACAAAGGAGAGAGAAATTATGAAACGACACTGTTTTACACTATTAACGTCTTTATTCTTATTACTATGTGTTGGGGGGTCCGGACAGGCTGCCACAACATTTGATAACCTGGTGGTGTTTGGGGACAGTCTTTCGGATACCGGCCAAATAGGACGGTTTTCAGACGGCGACATCTGGGTGGAAACCCTGGCTAGAAGTCTTGGATTGACCTTATATAACAATGCTTATGCAGGTGCCACCACAGGATATGACAATCCTGGTGTCGGACTGACCAACACCGGACTTTTATGGCAGGTGGACGAATACGTCTCTTCATTACCCAGCGAATACAGCCTGGTGACAGTATGGGCCGGCGCCAATGACCTGGCCAATAACCGTGGATATGAAAATGCTGTCGCCAACATCGCAACCGCCCTTGGGCTATTGTATGAAGCGGGATTTCGGTATTTTATGGTTCCCAATCTTCCCGACATCGGCAACACCCCCATAGCCCAGGCGACAGGTGAAACCTATGTTCAAGCTGCATCTTTGTGGAGCCGGGAATTCAATGCATATCTGGCTGCGATGCTGACAGACTTTGCAGAGCAGAACCAAGGGGCCGTTCTTTATGATCTGGATATATACGCCGTCTTTGATGAATATACGGTCAACGCCGAAGATTGGGAAAAACTTTTCTGGACTGACGGATATCACCCTTCTTCCGTAGGTCATAACCTGATTGCAAGCGTTGCAACAAATGCCGTTCCCGTGCCCCAAACGGCAATCCTCCTGATTTCAGGACTTTTCGGGCTTGTACTGGCAGGCTGTAAACGGCAGAAAAAATACTATCTTCAACAAAATAGTTTCTATAAAAAATAAGTAGTTTCGTGTGCTTTATAACGGCCATGGGCCGACCTGGTCTATCAACACCCA
>JAKSBO010000537.1 GCA_022361095.1 Desulfobacterales bacterium
GCTCGGATACCTGGGCCGGGCATTTATCAACCTTTACCATGAATTTCCCTCCCTGCAGACCGATATGCGGGATCTGATAAAGGACATGGTGGACTGGAACTTCGACCAGTGCAACTTCTGCACGTTTCTGTCGCTGGACGACCCGGTCACTGTAAGGAATTCCCATGGCTGGACCGGCATGGCATTTGCCGATATCCAGGCCTGGTACGCAATGGCGTCGGTTCCGCCGGATGTGGATCTGATCAATCATATCCACCGGTTTGACCTTGACGGCATCAGCGGCAATACACCGCAAGCCAGTGTCTGTGACGGACAGCCGGGCACCGAAGACGGCAGCACCTGGCCCGGAGAGTACCTGACCCGCCACACGCAGTTGGCCTATGTGTATTCCACCTACCAGACTGTGGTGGAACCGGAACCGCTTTTAACCAACTATCTTGACACCAGCCTGTCGGATCTTTCCAGCATCACCGCGCCCACGGGCGGTATTCCGGGTACGACAACGTTGGCGTCATCCGCGTTTGTCTCGGATGAGACGGGACAGACCGGTGTTCGGCCTGCACAGGGCCAGACAATACAATTTCCCGTATCAGACCAGACCGAAAAGAGCCTGACACTGGACAAAGGGTCCCTGGGCCTCCGGTTTAAACCCGACACAGACCACGATGCCCATGACCAGCCGCTTCAACGGTTTTTTTATATGGGAAATACCGCATCCCCGCCATACGTGACCGCCTGGCTCCAGGGGCAGATGATCCACTTCCAGGTCCGGGAATCCTGGGAGACGGTGGCTTATGCCAAAGGCCCGTGGCATGGGGGGCTCTGGCAGGCAGGCCAGTGGACCGACATCAAATTTACCTGGGACACCCACACCCCTGATGATGCCCTGGCAATCTTTGTCAATAACCAGCGGGTGGATACCACCCCCCAGCCGGGCGGCTGGGATGTGAGCCCCCTCATTGATGCCAACCTGTTCATTGTGACCGACTACGGGGGGAATCAACCGCTTTCAGGGGTGGCGGCGGATGTAAAAGCCGGGGCCGACTAAACCGGCCCGTTGAGTAGCAGTGCGTTTATCCGGTCATGGAAATCAGGTCTATCTTTCCGGACTTGATTTCCATGGGCCTGTATCACTTCTGTGCCGGTGAGGGAAAACACGTGCAATGCGCCGCTGATTGAACCAGTCGGTTTTAACCCCCATTTCATAGGCCAAGACGCATTCAGGGTCATAGACAAAGCGTTGGCCCTCCGTTGCCTGGGCAGAATTGCACCCGCCGTCCAGGGCCCTTTGGTCACAGAGGCATAGGCCATTGGGCCTTCTGCCTTACGCACGCGCCCCCGGAATCCGGATCAATCATTTCCCCTAAAACATCACCCGGGATGTGCATTAAGCCACCTCTTTCGGCTCCCGGCTTCTTTCTTACAAATGATTCATTGACCAAGGCAGGCGTCTACCCGTGACGCACGATCAGGCCGCCATCAACCAGCCCATCAGAAACGGCAGGAATGCAAATCCCACCAGAGTAGATACCACCACGATCCCGGCCACGTCCTCGTGTTTCCGGTTGTAGTGGAGGGCTAACAAATAGTTGAACACAGCCACGGGCATGGCCGACTGCAAAAGGATGACCTTGCGGGGGAGGCCCTCAACCCCGAAAAGGGAGCACAGGCCAAAGGCCACGGCAAGCCCTCCAAAGATGCGGATAAAGGAGAACCCCAGGCTCATCTTCCAGGCCCCCACCCGGAGCTGTCCAAGGGAGGCCCCCAGGGTCAGGAGCATCAGGGGGATGGTGACCCCGCCCATGAGGTGGGTGGTGTTGGCTGCCCACAGGGGCAGAGACCACTGGTTTTGCATACAGATCAACCCCAGGAACATGGCGTAGATCACGGGCTGGCGTGCCAGGCTTTTGAGGCGGTCTGCCCAGCTTCCCTGTCCGTGGGAGTAGATGAAATTGCCCAGGGTAAACTGAAAAAACAGCATGGCCGTGAAATAGCCCACCCCAAGGGTGAGCCCCTCCTGGCCAAAGGCAAAGAGGCAGAGGGATAGCCCCATATTCCCGCAGTTGGGAAAGAGCAGGGAGGGTAAAAAGCTATGAAGATCCAGGCGGGATCGACGAAGGAGGAGCCAGCCTAAAAGCCCTGTCACGGACATGGTTAACATGCCCAGGCCCATGGTGATGAGTACCGCATCCATGTCCGACTGCATCCGGGTCAGGGAGGAGAGGACCATGCAGGGAGCGCCGAAATACATGATGATCCGGGAGACAAAATCGGTGGGGAACCGGTAATCCAGGCGAACCCAGATCAGACCGGCTCCGGCGCAGATGAGGATGGGGGAAATCACCCCAAAGAGTTGAGCAAACACAAACCTGTTCCTTTTCTATAAACGGTTGGCCCCCTGCCCCGGACGGCGGTCCCGTTTCACGGGCCGGGCGCGGGGCAAGGTGAGACAATCCGGCATAGTATCAGTTTTGAAAGGCATCGTCTGCCCTTTTTATGCCCCTGTTTTATGCCTCCCGGGCCCACACGCCAAAGTGAGGCGAATAAAAAAAAGTTTGACTTTTCATCATTATCTATCCCATATAGTCAATGATTCCGCCAAGGGATTCCGGCCTGACAGGTCCGGATCAATGGGAAAAAATAACAGGAGAACCGCCGCCATGCCCGGTACTAAAGCGTGTCATATCAGCTATTCCAGAAAGGGATTCAGTCCAAGGGGCTTCTCTGCCGGGATGGTCTGCCGGGACCACGATCTGGGCCGAACCTGGCATCTCACCGAAGATACGGGCCAAGGCAAACTTGAAAAGCTGGATGTGCGTAAAGGCCTTGAATTGTGGAGTGTGGACTGTACCTTCAGCCGCCCCATGGAGTTCAGGCTCAATGAGGACAACGCATCGGTCTGTTTCTGCTTTTCTCTTTCCGGCAGTTGCCGGTTCCGCCTGGACAGGGAAGAGAGGGATATCTTTCTGGATGAGGGGGACCAGGGCATGTTCTTTTTCCCCAGCCAGACCGGTATCAGCCGGTTTCCTCCGGGCAAACGGCTCACCCATATAACGGTCCAGGCCACCCCGGACCGGCTATTCTCCTATCTGGAGGACGGCAGGCTGGTGGTTCCCCAAGAGCTGAAACAGGCCGTGGTTTCAGGGCAAAACGCCTGCCTGATCCGTGCCATGACCCCGGCCATGGCCGCAGCCATCCATCAGATCCGGCACTGCCCCTTTGGGGGCAATAGTGCCATGCTGTTTCTGGAAAGCCGTATTCTTGAACTCATTGCCCGGCAGATCCAGCTATTGGCCCCGGACAGACCGGAACAGGCCCCTGCCGCCATCAGTCCGGAAGACCGCATGGGAGTTGAGCGGGCCCGGGCCATGCTGATGGCGGACATCTGCAACCCGCCCGGTCTGGCGGAACTGGCAAAGGAAGCCGGTCTTTCCCATCCCAAGCTGAACCAGTGCTTTCGCAAGGTATACGGCATGACCCTGTTTGAATATTTAAAAGAGGTCCGGCTGAACAGGGCCCGGGCCATCCTTGAAGACCACCAAAAAAGCGTTACCGAAACCGCATACACCGTTGGATACGCCAGTATCAGCCACTTCTCCCGGGCCTTCCGGGACCGCTTCGGCATCCGCCCCAGCGCTCGAAGCCAAACCTAACTTTTTTCTCCTGCCGCATCTGTTTTTTCCTCAGGCGTTAGCGAACCGTTAATGGCCCGTGATACGGTGTCGCCATTTTGCAACCCCACAAAAAGGAGAAAAAAATGAAACAGAATACGGGGCTATCTCTATGTGCAGCCGCCTTTCTCATTTGGGTTTCGGCAGGGGCAACCCACGCCCAGCCTAAGGCCGGCGAACACGAAGCCGCCACCATTACGGTCACAGCCCAAAAACAGAGTGAAGATATAAAGGATGTACCCATGAGCGTCCAGGTCTTTACCGGAGACATGATGGACGATGCAGGCATTGGAAATACAGTGGACCTGGTCCGCCACACCCCCAACCTGCACATGCGGGATTCCGGTTCCGAGCATGTCATCGTGATCCGGGGTATCTCCAGCTACAACGGCAGTCTCACCTCCCCTTCCGGCTACTATGTGGACAATATCCCCTACCCCCTTCAGGTGATGCACAACTCCGATTTTATGGATGTCGAACGCATAGAGGTGCTCAGAGGCCCCCAGGGTACCCTGTACGGAAAAAACTCGGAATCCGGGCTGATCCATGTGATCACCCGTGCCCCGGACCAAAACCTCAGGGGGCGTATTAAAGCCGGTTACAGCAGTTTTAACACCTGGCAGGGGGGATTCTCCCTTTCCGGACCCCTGGCAGGGGATACCCTTTTTGCCGGTATTCAGGGACTGGGCATCACCTCGGACGGCTTTATCAACAATACCATGGCTAAAAATGATGAATACGGCAAAAAAGAGCACTTCAGCGGCCGGGGACGGCTGCGCTGGCTCCCATCGGAGAATCTGGAGATCCAATTGTCAGCCGACGGCCTGTCCCATGACGACGGATACGGCATCTTCCGCTTTTATGAAGGCAGTTTTAAAACCCCTGTCCATGAGATCGCCCAGGATGTACGGGACCAGTTTAAAACAGAGGACGGCAACGGCCAGAGCCTGAGCATCCGCCACAGCGGCAGCCGGTTTGACACCTTTTTTGTGGCCGGCCGCCAGGATTATGAAATGAAAGCCTTTGGAGACCGTTTTCTATTCCCCATGAACAACGGAACCAATGAATTTGTATACAATACGGAACTCTATACGGCTGAGCTGCGTGTCAGCTCTTCTCCGGACACAGAAGGCCGTCTCAAATGGCTGGTGGGGATCTCTGCCGACAATGAAGATACCGGATACAATGCAGATGTCAACAATGCCGGCAATGAACTGATCAGCTTCCGGCGGGCAGATCTGGACCTGTCCTCCAGGGCGGTCTTCGGCCAGATGACATGGCAGTTCACAGACCGGTGGTTTGTGACCCTGGGCGGCCGGCTGGACTACCAGGAAGTTACCGGAGATATCAGGGAGACAACAGCAGGCCGGGCCTATGAATCCTCAGATGAGATGGATAATACGGAGTTTTTACCCAAACTTGCACTGCGGTACAGCCTGTCCCGGGATGCAAGTCTCTATGCCGGTGCCGCAAAAGGCTTTATCGCCGGCGGGGTCAACCCCTGGGCCTCCCTGTCCATTCCTGAATCCAAAACCTTTGATCCGGAGTTCACCACCAACTACGAGGTGGGCATTAAAGGCAGCTTTTTCAACGGCAGCCTGGATCTTGATGCATCCCTGTTTTACATCGAGATCAAAGACAAGCAGGTCTCTGAAATGCATGTGGAATACGAACAATCCGTTATCCGTAATGTGGCTGAGGCCACCTCCTGGGGTGGGGAACTCTCCCTGGTATCCCGGCCTGCCGGGGGATGGGAGGTTTTTGGCGGGATCGGCTTTGCCGTGGCTGAAATCGACCAGTGGCAGCCAAAGGAGAAAAATTCAGAAGGCGAATACGTGGTGGTGGACTACAGTGGGAAAAAGCTGCAAAACGTACCGGAATACACCGGCAACATAGGGGTTCAATACCGCCACCCCTCAGGGTTCATGGCCCGGGCTGAGATCCTTGGGGTGGGCAAATTCTACGGTGATCCCAAAAACACCACCAGCCAGGAGGCCCATGAGCTGGTCAACGCCAAAATCGGCTGGGAGACCGAGACCTGGGATGCCTATCTGTGGGGCAAAAATCTCACGGATAAAGAGTACGCCACCTATGTCTCCCCCTTTGGCAGCTTCGGCAAGGTGGCCAAAGATGCTGAACCCATGGCCGTTGGGGTCACCCTGATGTATAGATTTTAAGGTGAAAACGATATCAGGTAACTTCTGATTCTATGCTGCGTTGCCTTACTTAGAGGACAATCATGATCTGAAGATCACAGACATTGGTGTTGGTTGGCCCGGTTACATAAAGCAATCCTGCCTCCTTGAGGTAGTGATAGGCGTCGTTGTTTTTCAAATGGGCGTTGATCCTGCCAAGGGCCTTAGAAGGATCTTCCGCCATTCCAAGGCAGGCGACGCCGCCTGCGGCATCTGTGGGGCCGTCATTGCCGTCCCTAGCGGCGGACAGAAAATAGACATCTGCCATGGCCGTGCTGTTTTCCCAGAGTAAAATTCGGGGGACATCAGAAAAAAATATTCAAACCTCTGAAATTAAGTCAGGTGTCCCCCGAATTAAAAACGACGCCTTAACATCGTACATCAGCAAGGAGGCTGACAAAACATTTTTAAAAGATATGCTTCTAAAATTTGCACCTGTAACAAAAACACATCATCGCACTGCCATGTATCGATTAAGCAACCTCATGGCCATGGAGCCGTTTAAAATATTTGTTACCCAATTGTTGCTGGACAAAAACATATCAAACGATGCTAAAGCCTCCTTTATTTCACATGCTAATATCAGTTCGGATTATATGTATCAGGTGCTTTTGAATATAA
>JAKSBO010000603.1 GCA_022361095.1 Desulfobacterales bacterium
AACAATTGATGGGTTGACAAAAGGTCTCCAACCGGAGACAATTTTTCGATCTGGCCCATTAAGAGGTACTAAGGGGCCAAACAAAGCAAATGCCTGCCGTCATCGCCATTATTGGTGTCGATCATTTCATAAAAGAAAATGAAACATGCGGACTTGATTTTGGCGGCAAGGCATTGTTTGAATTTGCCCAGGCATGTAAAAGGGGCATAAGGGAGGCGGCGTTTTTTGAAAATACTATTTCTTGAGCCGTTTTACGGCGGATCTCACAAAGCGGTGGCAGACGGTTTTGCCCGTTATTCACGGCACCAGGTGGATATTTTATCCCTTGCCCCCAGATTCTGGAAGTGGCGGATGCGCGGCAGTGCCCTGGCATTTGTCCGGCAGGTGAAAGATGTCAGGGCGTATGATCTTGTCTTGGCCACGGATATGGTGGATGTTACGGATTTCAAAGCCCTGGCAGGACCGGCATGCCCGCCCGTGGCGTTGTACTTCCATGAAAATCAGCTCAGCTACCCCCTGGAACCCGGTGAAAAAAGGGATTTCCACCTGGGGTTTACCAATATCATATCGGCGTTGGCTGCCGATGGTGTATTCTTTAATTCACAATTCCATAAAGCTGATTTTTTCAGCGCTGCAAAACGCCTGATCCGGAAAATGCCGGATCTTCGCCCGGGATGGGTCCTGGATGAAATCCGGGATAAAACGTTGGTGCTCTATCCGGGTATTGATCCGGCCCCTGAACCTTGCGGCGTGCCGGAGGCCCAGCCCAACGCCCTTGACCGGCCTTTGGTGATCTGGAACCACCGGTGGGAATATGATAAAAATCCAAAGGCTTTTTTCACCGCACTGGACAGGCTTAAGCACCGGGGGATTGCCTTTTATCTGGCTGTAATGGGCGAACGGTATGATACCGTTCCCCAAGATTTTAAGGGACTTGAGCAACGGTTTGATGGAGAACTGCTTGTTTACGGGTACCAGGAACAGGCAGAAGATTACAGAACGTGGCTGGCAAAAGGCAGTGTCGTGATCAGTACCGCCATCCAGGAAAATTTCGGCATTTCAGTGATGGAAGCCGTGGCCCATGGCTGCATGCCCTTGCTGCCCAACCGTTTGTCATACCCGGAACTGATTCCCGGGCCTTTAAAAACTGATGTGATTTACCGTGACGATGCTGACCTGGAAACCAGGCTGGAACATGTTCTGGTGGCGCCTGAATCCTATCGGGAAAAAGCTGCGCTGCTATCTGCCCATGCCGCAGGGTTTTCCTGGGACCATATGGCAAAAAAATGGGATAAATTTTTACATCAGACGCTCAGATCAGGCAGGAGCAGAAATTGACAAACAATTGTCTGCTGAATTTTCCTTCGATCACTTCGTTTTTTAAGATCTGTAGAGAATCAAACGGTTTTTGGGGATCCTCATGGCGGCTGGTACCCCGGTAAGCCAAGGGTTCATAGCTGTTGATCAGCCCGATAAGCTGGGCATCCTCGGGTATATCGGTGCGCCCGTTGGGGTAGCCTGAACCATCTCTTCTTTCATGGTGCGCCAGGGCCACCGTGGCAATTTCGGGCGTAAAACATCCACTGGCTATGATGGTGTGGTATCCCTTTGTCGTGTGCGTTTGAAATTCTTTGAACTGGGTGTCCGATAATTGGGTCTTGGTGTTGTGCAGCTCAGGGGGCAGTTGTATGCAGCCTATGTCGTGAAGAATGGCGCTGACGCCGAGGACTTTGGCTTTTGCCTGGGTAAAATGATGGAACGTGCAGAACTGCATGGTTAAGGATAAAATATTTACAGTGTGTTCCACCAACTTGTCTGAAGTGCTGGACAATTTTGCCAGGGATTCCACTAAAATTTTATTTTGGCTGTATCCCTGGAACAGGATATCTATGGTTTCCGGCAGCATTTTGCCGGACACATTCAGCGGACCTTCCAGGGCTTCCTGGACAAGGGCATGCAATGCCTGCCGTATAGGGACAAGGCCATGGGAAAAAACGGTCTCCTCCAAATGTGCGTTCATTGTTTTGTAAAGGGCATGGGAGGCATTTTCCCTGTCGGACGTGCGGATAAAAAGATCCGGAAATTGTTTGTCCTTGATACGGGCCTCCTTGAGCAGTTCACCTTCCTTTTTATAAAGCAGCGGTTCATTTTCCTTTGAAAAATAGAACAGAGGAAAATTTTTAAACAATGAAATTTGAGATTTTTTAACCGGAATGAAATCTTCGTCCATTTTATTCAAATCGCCTTAAGGTTAATGGTATTCATGGGCGTTACGGCATCACCTCCACCCGGCTGCAGTGAAAGGCACAGGTTTCCCCCTGGTCTGTCAGACGCTGACTGGTGAGCTGGTTGATTCCTTTGCCCCGGTCCATGAATTGCGGCCAGTGTATGCCTTCGGCCACAACCAAACCGGGTTGGGTATCTGTGGTAATTTTTGCATCCAGCCGGCATTCCCCCCGGGTATTGAATACCCGGACCAATGCTCCCTGGACGATATGGCGCGTTGCCGCATCGTCGGGATGGATCAACAGTGTAGGCCTGCCCGCAAGTTTTCTGATCTTAGGGATTTCATTAAAGGCTGAGTTGAGAAACAGAGGATGGGGCGGCGTCATCAGTTCCAGCGGATATTTTGACTGGTCCTGGCGGTCCCGCCAGGCCTGGCCGCAGGGCAGGGGATCCTGGCCTCTGTCCTGCCAGGCCCGGGAGAAAAATTCCACTTTCCCGGATGGGGTGTTAAACCCTTGGGTCTAAGGATTGATCGGGATATTGAGACGAACCGCCTTGCCCTGCATCAGGTCCTTTGTCTCCCCATCTTCCAGGCTCGGGTGGGGATGTTCAAGAAATCCTTTAATAAAATCATCTTCGCT
>JAKSBO010001067.1 GCA_022361095.1 Desulfobacterales bacterium
CAGAAGAATACCATTTTCTCTTTCAATGATACCTCTGACTCTTTCGTGCAGCTCTTCACGGGCCTGATCCGACATATCCGGATCAGCAATGAATACGGTTTCGTACTTCCTCATTTTTCCTCCTTGTGGATATAAAGCCCCGGATCAACCCTGTTGTATCACCCGGAGCAAGGATAAATTAATTACGTGTATTGTCTGTCTTAAGACAATAAAACCACTTTGTATATCATTTCAAATATATGTGGTCAAGATAAATATCTGATTACGTCCGGGGCGCTGGGCACCGCCTGCCTAGGGTTTGATGGGGGGATGGAAAGGACATACGAATCATGATTGTCAGCCCCGGCGTTTAAAACGAGGGGTCTTTGATTCCCATTTTTTTGGCGCGTTTGATCCATCGTTTTCTGGCCAGGATGCGCATATCTTCCACGTGGTCCGTCTCGTCTACAATCTCCATGCCGATAATACTTTCAATCAGATCCTCAAGCGTTACAAGGCCTTCGGTGCCGCCATGCTCATTAATTACAACGGCAATATGGTGCCGGTTCTTCAAGGCTTTTTCAAAAAGAGATGTCACGGATATGGATTCCGGTACAATAAGTATCTCCCTTTTTAGGCTGTTAAGGGGGGCTTGGGCCGGCAACCGTGCTGCAGACATTGGTGAGTGGGCTTCATCGTTTTTTTCTGTACCGTGGATTTCAGAAGAGACACACGCCTTTGTTGAGTGAATCAAAACCTCATCCTTGAGAATAAATCCCGTGATATTGTCCACGCTGTGTGCATAAACGGGAATGCGTGAAAAGGGCTTTTGGCTGATGATGGGCGAAGCATCCGTGATTTTCATATCTTGGGGCAGGGCAAAAATTACGGTTCTCGGGGTCATGATATCCGAGGGTTTAAGTGTTTCAAACCGAAGGAGGTTTTCGATGATTTTTGACTCCTTGCTGTGAAGTTGTCCGGTTTTTACACCCAGAGAGGCCATGGCGATCAGTTCATCTCTGCTGGAATTGTTGATAACCTTTTTTCTGGCGATAAAGGCTGTCAATTTTTCGGAAATCCAGACCACTGGATAGAGGACTACGATCAACGCTTGAACAAACCGCGCGGTCGGCACCTCAAGGAGGGACCAGTAAACCGCGCCGATGGTTTTGGGGACGATCTCGGAAATAAAAAGAATCATCAGTGTCATGATTGCTGAAAAAAGGCCGAACCAGGCGTTTCCGAATACCACGGTTGCTTTGGCACCGGCGCCGATGGCGCCCACTGTATGGGCAATGGTGTTTAATGTCAAAATGGCGGAAAGGGACTGGTCCACTTTGTCGTTTTTCAGCTTGCGCAAAAGGGCTGCATGGCTTGGGTTTCGATCCTTCAATCCTTCGATGTAGGATGGTGTAATGCTCAATAATACCGCTTCGGCAACAGAGCAAAGGAACGAACATACCAGCGCCAATAAAATGTATGCAGCGAGTATCATGATATCTTCAGGGGTATATGGCATATTGATCTCATTAAGCTTTTTAATTTGGGTTTTTGTTTTGCCGCTTATTATAGCAGCCAAGGGCCGGATTGGTCTATCAATACTCATACGCAATAAACTTAGGATTTACAAAAAATTTAAAATCTGTCCATAAATACCTTTGCTATTTCGCCTCTCTTGTGGCATCTAAAAAGGTTCAACTATAAATTACAGATGTTTTTTCGAAAGGAATTAAAATAATGGAGGAACGGTACATCCCTTCCCAGGTCGAGCCCAAGTGGCAGGAATTTTGGAATAACAGCCGGCTTTTCAAGGTAGAAGAAGATTCGTCCAGGGAAAAATACTATCTGCTCGAAATGTTTCCCTACCCGTCGGGAAAGATTCATATGGGGCATGTGCGCAATTATACCATCGGAGATGTGGTGGTCCGCTACAAACGCATGAGGGGGTTTAATGTTATCCATCCCATGGGGTGGGACGCCTTTGGCATGCCCGCAGAAAATGCAGCCATAGATAATAATACCCATCCGGCGGCCTGGACCTATGACAACATCCGGTCCATGCGGGCCCAGCTTAAAAAAATGGGATTTTCCTATGACTGGGACAGGGAGATTGCCACCTGCCGGCCGGAGTATTACCGCTGGAACAGTGGCTGTTTTTGAAAATGCTTGAAAAGGGCATGGCCTACCGCAAGGAATCCTATGTAAACTGGTGTGAAAAATGCCAGACCGTGCTGGCCAATGAACAGGTTGAACAAGACAAATGCTGGCGCTGCTCCCAGGTGGTTCAGCAAAAAAAATTATGGCAGTGGTTTTTCAAAATAACCGAATATGCTGAAGATCTTCTGGTTCATTGCGATCAGCTTCCCGGCTGGCCGGACAATGTTACCACCATGCAGAAAAACTGGATCGGCAAAAGTGTGGGGGCTGAACTTGATTTCAAGGTGGACGGCAGTGATGAAGAGATCAATGTGTTCACCACCCGTCCCGATACCATCTTTGGTGCCACCTTTATGTGTCTTGCCCCGGAACACCCCCTGGTGGAGACATTGTCCCGGGGCACGGACCAGGAAGCCGCCGTATCCCGGTTTGTCGAGAAGGTCTCCAGGCAGGAGCGCTCTGCCGAAGGCATTGAAAAATACGAAAAAGAAGGGGTGTTTACCGGCGCTTACTGCATCAATCCCGCCACCAATGAAAAAATCCCGGTATATACGGCCAATTTTGTGTTGATGGGCTATGGCACCGGCGCCATTATGTCCGTGCCTTCCGGCGACCAGCGGGATTTTGATTTTGCCAGGAAATACGGGCTTGAGATCCGTGTGGTGGTGCAGCCTGAAGGGGAGAGTCTTGACGGTGCAACCATGACCGAGGCCTATACCGGTCGCGGTGTTATGACCAACTCCGGGCAATTTGACGGTATGGACAGCAAGGCGGCCATTGAAAAAATGGCGGACTGGCTTGAAGAATCCGGCGTTGGCAAGCGTGCGGTCTCTTTCCGTTTGCGTGACTGGGGGATTTCCCGCCAGCGGTACTGGGGGACGCCCATCCCGGTGATCCACTGCCCCACATGCGGGGTGGTTCCGGTGCCGGAAACAGACCTGCCCATAACCCTGCCCGAAGATGTCAGTTTGCTGGAGAAAGGCGGATCACCGTTGCCGACCCTGGACTATTTTGCCAAGACCACCTGTCCTGCCTGCGGCAGGGAGGACGCCAAAAGGGATACCGATACCATGGATACCTTTGTTGAGTCTTCCTGGTACTACCTGCGCTATTGTTCTCCCCGGTATGACAAAGGGATGTTTGACCCGAAGGCTGTGGCATACTGGATGCCCGTGGATCAGTATATCGGCGGTGTGGAGCATGCCGTACTGCATCTTCTTTATTCCCGGTATTTTATGCGGGTTCTTAATACGTTGGGGCTTGTACCCTATAAAGAACCGTTCACCCGGCTTTTGACCCAGGGGATGGTGTGCAAGGAGACCATGACCTGTCCCGAGCATGGATATCTGTTTCCCGAGCAGGGCGAAAGAAAAGATGGGACCCTTGTTTGTACCATGTGCGGCAAGGATGTGGAGGTCGGACGTGTGATCAAGATGTCCAAGTCCAAGAAAAACGTGGTCAATCCCAATGAGCTTCTGGAAAAATACGGTGCTGACGTGACCCGTTTGTTCTGCCTGTTTGCCGCGCCCCCTGAAAGGGATCTGGAGTGGAGCGAAGACGGTGTGGAGGGCAGTAACCGTTTTGTAAACCGTGTCTGGCGCCTGG
>JAKSBO010000653.1 GCA_022361095.1 Desulfobacterales bacterium
CGGCGAACAATCGCATTTGCAAACCGTCTCTTACTCAAAAACCAGCAAGCTGAAGGCTTTGCGAAATAGAGTAGGTTGATAATTGCAACTAGTTAAACAACTAAAACATGTAGGGGTCGATTCCATATCGACCCTAATTATTTGGCCATGAGGTCTCACATAAAATAACAGTAAAAACAGGGTTGGCATGGAAACCAACCCCTACATACTCTACGTATGTTAACAAGGTAGTAGGATGGTCAAACAAAAAAAGAGGGGTAAGCCCCTCTTTTTTAACTATTTATTCTGTTCTTCTTCATCAACAAATTCGCCTTTGGCATCCATATCGTATTTTTTTCGTCTATTAAATAAATCAAATATATTACTGGGCTTTTTAAGTCCTGCTTCCTTCTTAGCAATATTTACAAATATTTTACTTGCTATCCATATAACCACTAAATCGTCGAATGGTAAAAAAGGCAGAAGGTCGGGTGATAAGGTATATGTTGCTACCGAAAGAAGGTATACTATTTTTGTTGTAAATTTAACATTTTTATTACGTAATAGATTCCAAACCTGTGTAAATAATCTAACTATCATGGTATCACCTAAGGATATTATAACACTATTTAGAAGATAAAATCTAAATTTACCTCTTAACAATTGGGTCAATGCCTAATATAATAGAACTGTAAATAGAAAAAAGGAGTTACCATATTGAATATCGCATTTTTTCTCAAGCCAAAGAGTGAAACTATTTACATTTCAACTGAATCGTCTGTAAGACAAACGCTTGAAAAAATGGAGCATCATAGTTATACAGCAGTACCTATAATTGATGAAGGCGGAAAATATGTTGGTACTATAACAGAAGGAGATTTACTATGGTACCTAAAACAAAAAGATTTTCCCGATTTATTTATGTTAGAAGATGCTTCAATAATGGCAGTTGTAAGAAGAGTACAGAACAAATCAGTTCCTGTGCACGCAGAGATAGAAGAGTTACTTGAGTTAGCAACTAATCAAAACTTTGTACCTGTAGTTGATGACCAAGGCACATATATAGGTATAGTAACAAGAAAAACAATATTACAATTCTTCTATGAAAAGTTTAAAAAGTAATTTACTCAAACTAATTTAAAAACAAAGAAACTGTATTTTAGCAAGTTTATTGCTAGAATACAGCTTTTTTTATTTTAA
>JAKSBO010000986.1 GCA_022361095.1 Desulfobacterales bacterium
TCTGCATTTTGACTGCTGGGCAATGGACAAAGACCGCAGGTATTTCCTGCAAAATGCCCATAGCCGTAAAAACTGGGGAGATGTTTGCGGTCTGACCATCAATGAACTGGCCATCTCCGACTCGGTAAAACAGATTTGGCAGGCTGAGATTGATCGTGTGTTTAACGGCGAGACCATCAAATCGGAATACGCCTTACAGGCGAAGGGTTCCGAAATCATTTTAGAAAGCACTATTTCCCCAATCAGAGAAGCATCCAAAATCATCGGTGTGTTGGGGCTGACCCGGGATATCACGGAATATCGTCAGAAAGAAAAAAAACTGGAGGCCCTGGCCCGGAGTCTGAAAGAGTCTAATACGGCTTTGAAGGTACTTCTCGACAACCGGGAGAATGAAAAGTATGAACTGGAAAATGCGATACTCTCCAACATCAATCACTCAGTCCAGCCATTTCTGGATCGCTTGAACAATGCGCAGATCGGGCGGCGAAATAAAATCATTGTAGAAACTGTTCAAAAGAACCTTACCCGCCTTTCCTCTGTCTTCTCAAATAAATTGAAACATGCCAGGCTGACACCGACGGAAATCCAGGTGGCTGATATGATCTGCAATGGAAATACAACCAAGCAAATCGCAGAAACATTAAATCTGGCCACAAGCACCATTGACACCCACCGCAACCATATACGCACAAAACTGGGTATTAAAAACAGCAGGATTCCTTTAAAAAACTATCTGGGCACCCTCATCTGACCTGTCCCGCACCCCGGTACCCTGTCATACCATTTGAATATGGATATTTTATCCATATTTTCATCTCTTAATTTCAATATTGTTAGGGCGGTAATAATATCTTACTATCGGCCTCTAATGCACAAAGAATGAGATGAAATACAATAGAAAGGAAAAACATGTTACGGCAACGCTTATCGGGTTTAGCTACACTATTTTTATGGTTAACGTTAACCACGGGGGCTGCTCAGGCAGCCAGTTTCAGCTATTATAACGGAGGCTTCAGCACATCCGCGCAAGCGGGTGCCGAGGTTTCAGGAGCCAACACGGATTTTAATTCTGCTGAAGACTCCGGCAGATCAAATGCTGTTGGATTGGCCGGCGCTTCCAGTGAATATTCTTGGGACAATTATGCACACAGCCAGGTACAAACAGGCGGCAGTGTATGGTCTAACGATCCTGGCGCCCTTCAATTTTCAATGATTTCACTGGTGGAAGTAGAATCAGAGTTCACGGACGCCATCGACTGGTTTGGTCGTGGGCAAGGCTCAGTCCGTACTAACTACGATGGAACAGATGGCCTTTTCTATAAAATTGCTGCGAATAATCCAGGAGAAAGCATAGGAGACCGGGTTGAAGTTCGAATCTATTATGAAGGTAATATGGATAAGTCACGTGGCGCCTTTTCTGATATTGATAATTTTGCCAAGTTAGGTGAATTGTCAATTACAGTTAATGGACGTTCTGCCTGGGTTCGGCCTGAAGTTGGTTTGGAGGGCTATGATGCGGATGAATATTCTTACAAAACCAAAATCCAGGGAGACGTTATAACCGCACATATTGGCGATATCATTGGTGTTTTCTCAGATGTTTCATCTGAATTCGGAATTGAAGGATTTGTAGACATAGAGGATGAAAGTACGATGGGAAGAGCCTACGCGTCACACTACTTAGAACTTAATGCAGACGCTTTTACAACAAATCCGGTTCCTCTGCCCGGCACGTTTCTGCTTTTAGCATTTGGCCTTACCAGTCTTACTGCGATCAGGCGGAAACAAAATAACTATTGAGAGCGTCAAAGTTAAAAAGATAAAGTAAGGCTCATGTCCTGTTGTGGGGTCTTAGGTGATCAGAATAAAATCTGCCGCAGATACATAGAGAAGCCCGTTAAATAAAACTATGGGCGAAGGAACGAATTATAAATTCTTACAGAGTTTCCCCTATGAACGGATAAAAATCCCTGTCCATGCCTATCAAATGTAACATAACGATCTCTTTTACAAAAAATTGTAAGGTCTCTCCTACGTACATAGTTGAGGTTTCAAAGGATTGTGAAAGCCTGACAGCCTCTGCAAGTAACCTGGCATGCTCCTCAGCATGTTTAGCGATGGCGATATAACCGATTGTACGTAGCACCTCTTCTTCGTCCGCAAAGTGCTGACGAAGCCCTTCAACAAGTTCGGTAAAAAGATTATGAATTTCTGAAATGGGCCGGTTTGAGGTTATGGCGCTGAATATCTGATTGGAATGATCGAATAACGCCTTATGCTGACTGTCAATTAAATCATGTCCGCAATAGAAGGAATCTTTCCATACCAATTGAATAATATTACGGTCCATATAGTGTCGGGCACTTGTGAGATCAACGGATTCAATCCTGTTTCGGCCGGACTTTTTAGCAGTATATAACTGCTTATCAGCCTGGGAAAGAATATATTCCGGAGATTGGCCAACAGTGCAAGAGACCGTTGCAATGCCTATGCTGACCGTCAGATACGGGGCAACGCTTGACCCTTTATTAGGGATGGCCAAAGCAGCTATCTCTTTTTGGATTTTTTTAGCAA
>JAKSBO010000203.1 GCA_022361095.1 Desulfobacterales bacterium
CAGGTCGGCCCATGGCCGTTATAGGAAAGTCTGGGTAAGTTACTCAGATGTTACAAACTTTGTTGCAGGCTGACCTGGCAGCCGATATGCCGGGTCAGCCCGCGGCCGGTTGCGGGATCTTACGTTAGAGTCTCCCCTCTTGGGTCCAGTTGCGAAGTTTTTGATAGTCTTTGAACATATAATCCATCTCATCCCTGGTTATGGCGGCTCCGGAGTCGGTAAGGGGCGTGAAGAAAGCAGGTGCCAGTGTTTCGTCGCTTTGGGTCATACCTTCTCTCAGGTTGAATTCCCGGGCCTTGGCAGCCACATTCAAGGCGATGGCAGATAGATTCTCTTTTGATCCGTCTATGCCGGTTGCCGCAAAGATCATTGTTCCGAGCAGTTCCCAGGAATACAGATCCCGGTAGAACTTGCACAGGATCAAGGTGTCAAACAAGGTGAGCCTGTCTTCAAAATCAATAAAAAGTTTTGCCTTGCCCTCGGTCTGTTTGGGATCAATCATACCTGCCAGTTCCGGCTTGTAAAAGGTTGTCCGCAGATGGCATGCACCGCGGTCGGAAGACGCATAGGCCAGGCCCATGCCCTTAAGTACCCTGGGCTCGTAGCCCGCAGGCTCCATACCCTTGACATGAATGGCCTGGTCTTCCATATCAAATACTTTTGCCGCATGGCGAATGCCATGGGCCAGGGTTTGGCCGATGCCCGGTTCATTTGCCACAATTTTGATGAGCAGGTCTTCGATGGCTTGGGCATCACCAAATTGGATGGGATAATCCGACTTTTTCTGTTCGTGGGCCATCATGGCGAAGGCAGCCAGATTGCCGGCCGTGATGGTGTCGATTCCTAAGCTGTCGCAGACATGGTTGAGCCGGACAATATCTTCGATCTCCTCTACCATACACAGGCCGCCAAAGGTGTAAAGGGTTTCGTACTCCGGCCCCTCCAGCACCAGTCCCTTATGGGGGCCCTGCAGGACTTTTGTCATCCGGCCGCAGGAGAGATAGCACTTGGCACAGGCATGGGGCGTGACCTTACATTGACTGTGCAGGGCATCTGCCGATATTTTTTCCCAGTGGGGTGCAAAGCCTTTGGTCCAGTAACGGGTGGGAAAGGCTCCTGCACTGTTCATGATTTTTACCATCTGTGAGGTGCCCATGGATTTGTAGGCCTGGACCACGGGATGCTCCTTGGCCTCGGCAGCCATCTCTTTGGCAAGCCGGATAAGCCTTTTCTTGTCGAAAACTTCCCGTTTTTTGTTACCGGAGAAAACAATGGCCTTAAGGTTTTTGGCTCCCATGACTGTGCCGGTACCGGCACGTCCTGCACATCGCCATCCATCGTTTTTGATGATGGCGAATTTGACCCCGGCTTCGGCAGCCGGTCCGATTACGCTGAGTCCGGTTTTCCAGCCTTTGGGGTATTTGGCCTTGAACTCAGCTTTCACGGCGGACTCGGTTTCAAAGGTATCTTTGCCGGCAAGATGGCCGGCGTCGTGGAAAAAGGCCCCTTCCGGGGTGATTTCCATCAGGGTCAGGCCCTCTGATTTACCGTGTATCACAATGGCGTCAAAGCCTGTGGCGGCAATGGCCTCAGGTACCTTACCCCCGGAATAGGACTCGGCATAAAATCCGGTTAAAGGCGATTTGGTAAAGACCCCATACCTGGAACTGCCCCAGGTGGCTGTACCGGTTACGGCCCCCGTAGCAAAGATCAGCCGGTTTTCCGGAGAAAGGGGATCAACACCCGGCGGGTTCAGCTCTGTCAGCAACCAGGTGGCAAGCCCCTTGCCCCCCAGGAAATTTTTGTAAACCGACTTATCAACGGTGTTGATCTCGACTTTCCGGTTAGATAGATCCACGTAAAGGATCTGATTAAAAAAACCTTTCATTTCTACCTTCTTTTATTTCATTGAAAAACTTATCTTCTACATCAATTTTTTATTTATATATAGCATAAGTTCTTTTTTTTATAAAAAAGTTTGAATAAACCATTGAATTCATACCGATTGTTGTTGTACTCCGACCTCCGGTAACTATTACGTCAGGCCTGTCCATTGCCTTTATTCGGCAATACGGATGGGAAGCTATCATGGAAGAGCAGCAGCACGAATCGGAACGCGTGAATGCCGAATCAAAGATTCAATCCATAACCGATCCGTTAACACCCCCCGTACAATAGGGGATATTTCAACAACCATTTTGCCGGGCAAGATGTCCTTAAAGGGTTAAAAGTTCAGAATTTTTTTGTAGAGGCCGATAATAACTAAAACCATCAAACAAGGAGAATGAACAATGACAAATGTGCCTGGCGGTATAAATTCCTTCACCGGGATGGATTTTACGTTATTTCAATCACGCGGCAGGGTTGCGGAAAATAATTCGGTTTCAAGCGTATCAATGGAGGCTGAAATTATACAATTCAGCCTGGAAGTCAAAACAGGTACCCGGCAAAATATTGGGACCCAGGACGCGCTTGCCCAGTTTAATCGGCTTGATCCGGAGCTGAAATCATCTTTGACATATAACGGTAAACCCATTGCCGAATTGTCCCCCGAGCAAGCCGGCGCGCTTGTCAGTGAAGACGGATATTTTGGCGTGGATCAGACATCCAAACGCATTGCCGATTTTGTCATAATGGGTGCCGGTGATGATATGGAGAAGCTGAAAGCGGGTCGGGAAGGGGTTCTCCAGGGGTTTAAGCAGGCAGAAGACGCCTGGGGGGGCAAATTACCGGAAATCTCATATGAAACCCTGGCAAGAACATTGGAGACCATTGACGAAAAAATCCGGGAGAATGGCGGCTCCGTTGTTGATTTAAGTATTTGAGCATCACAATCGCATAAAATTACGGAACAAAGAGATGCCAGGGCCTCACCCTGACGCGTCCGGACCAAGACCTGGCATATTCAATCATTTTAAACCCAGGACACCGTCCATGGTCCCAATCGCTCCATAAGCTGCCGGGCGCCGGTCCCGGAACAGGCCCCAGCCTGCCCGCATGTTTTCAATTTCTTTGAAATCAAAAGAGACAATTCTGATCTCTTGGGTTTCACGGTCGCACTGGGCAAGTATCTCTCCGGTATTGCCGGTGATAAACGAGGTGCCGTAAAAGGTGATTTCAACACCCTGGTCCGTTTCCGTGCCGATGCGGTTTGATGCACACACCGGCATTACATTGGCTGCTGAATGGCCCTGCATGGTCCGTTGCCAGTGGGGCTGGGAATCGTATCCGGGCATTTTGGGTTCCGACCCGATGGCCGTGGGGTACAGCAAGATATCCGCCCCCATCAGCGCCATGCTGCGGGCGGTTTCCGGAAACCACTGGTCCCAGCAGATGCCGACACCCACCGTGCCGAACCGGGTGGGCCACACCTTAAAACCGGTGTCACCCGGGCTGAAATAATATTTTTCTTCATAGCCCGGTCCTTGGGGGATATGGGTTTTGCGGTAGATCCCAATGACGGTGCCGTCGGCATCAATCATGGCCATACTGTTGAAATAGGCCTGTCCGGCCCGTTCAAAAAAGCTGATGGGTAATACTACGCCGAGTTCTTTGGCCAAATGGCTGAACCGTTTGATCAGATCACTGTCATCCGCGTTTTGGGCCAGGGAGAAATAGCTGAAATCCTGTACCTTGCAAAAATAGGGGCCTGAAAACAGCTCCTGGAGCAGGATGATGTTCGCGCCTTTGCCGGCTGCATCCCGTACAATCGTCTCCGCCTTTTCTACATTGGTTTCATAGGTTCCGCCGCAGGCCATCTGGGTGACTGCAACCTTTACTTTTGTCATGTTCCCTCCGTTCAAAATGCCGGCAGGGCAGTACCCGAAGGCTGCTGCTGGGTGATACAGTGTATCCCGCCGCCGCCGGCAAAAAGGGGCAGGCTCGGTATCTGGATAACGGTGCGTTCCGGGAAAATTGATTGCATTATCTTTTTTGCCTGGTCATCTGCCGGATCATTAAATGCCGACATGATAATCGCGCCATTGGGCATA
>JAKSBO010000952.1 GCA_022361095.1 Desulfobacterales bacterium
TGAGGTCCGCCACCATCTGCTTCATCAGTTCTGACTGGGCATTCATCTGTTCTGCGGCGGCGGCGGATTCTTCCGCACCTGCGGCATTCTGCTGGATCACCAGGTCCATTTCCGTGACGGCCTGGTTGATGCTTTCAATGCCTTTGGCCTGTTCGCTGTTGGCCGTTGCAATCTTGTCCACCAGTTCTCCGGCATTATCCACATTACCGCTGACCGAGAAGAAATCACCGGAAGTGGTGCCCACGATCTGTGAGCCGTTCTGTATTTTTTCTACAATATCTTCAATTAACTTGGCCGTGTTCTTGGACGCTTCTGCGGCACGTATGGCAAGACTTCTCACCTCATCGGCCACCACGGCAAAACCGGCACCTGCTTCACCGGCACGGGCAGCTTCCACAGCGGCATTCAAAGCGAGCAGGTTGGTCTGGAACGCGATTTCATCAATGGTTTTTATGATTTTCGAAGTTTCTTCGGAGGCACTGGAGATATCCTCCATGGACCGTGTCAATTCCTCCATGGACCGGCTGGCAGTATTCACAACCGTATTGGCATCTTTCATCAACCCGTCGGCATTGTTTGAATTCTCGGCATTTCTTTTGGTCATGGACGACATCTCTTCCATGGATGACGAGGTCTCCTCAATGGATGCAGCCTGCTGGGATGCCCCTTCCGCCATGGACTGACTGGAGGAGGAAACCTCCCCGGAGGCGGCTGCCACCTGAACGGCACCTTCGTTAAGGCCGGTGATGATTTTGTTAATCGGTTTGGTTATGCTGCGTGTAATAAAAAATGCCGAAAAACTGCCAACAATAAGCGCGACGATCAATCCGATGATCATGAGAACGGAGGCGCTTGAAAGCGCCTTTACCGCATCCTGGGCAATGATGTCGGTTGCGCCGATTCCGGCATTTGCAGTGGCTTTGCATACATCGACGACTTTGGTGCCGGCGCTTTGGCGTTTAACTGCAAGATCCTGCATGGTAATCCAATTATGGAGAAAATCTTTCATTGCGGCCTGGTAGGTTTGACTCGCCGTATCAACTTCCTCTATCCGCCGCAAGTCTTCAGGCATCCGAGTTATTTTTTCCAGTTCTTCAAAGTTGCGATCTAAGTGTGAAAAAATTTCCAATGCGGTCTTCATGACCTCAGGGCTTCTCAATGCCTGGGATTTAAAAGCCCCTATTCGCGTCTCATTTCCAAGGGTCATAATATCGTTCACCAGGGTGATTTTTTCATTTCTTTCCAGCATATCCTTATTTAACTTTTCGTGCTGCCCTTCAAGAAACGCATCGCAATTGGACACATAAATTCCGGCAGCCTCATCCATTTGGTTCCGGTGCCTGCCCAACGCTCTTTGGTCTGCCAGGCTGCCGCGTTTAAATTCCGCCATGAACCGTTCCATTGCTTTCTGATAGGCTTGTGCCGCAGACTGAATGGATTTAAGCCTTTTAATGTCTTCTTTATCACGGATCATGCCTCTTAAATCATTTGCCGGTTCGGCGACATTGTCCAATTGTGAAATCGCTTTTTTCATAAGGTTTGTATCGTTGGTTGCCTGGGCTTTAAAATTGATGACCCGGACATTGGAGCCGATATGAACAAGATCCGTGGCAAGTTTGATTTTCTGCTGACGGGCATTCAGATCTGCTTTAAGTTTTGCATTTTGTCCAGTTAAAAAATCAGCAGCATTTGACATATACTTTTGGGCTGATTCGTCCAGTGTCCGTCTAATGGCCGCCAGTTTGGACTCGGTCTCAAAAGTCTGCTTCATCAGGGATGAATACTCTTCAACCGCTTTGGAGGCAATATTAATCTGGGATTTAAGCTCTTTTAGATTTGGAGAATTTTCCTGGAGTTCACGTGCCTTTTGCAGCGCCATCTCAATGGACTCCATTGCCGCCTGGGCCAGTTCATAGAATTGTTTATCTTCGGTATACCCATACCCTCTCATTTCATACATCACCTGGGCGGCTGCATCATTTAAATCCATTGCAATGGCCACTTCGGGTACATATTCATTAGCAAGTATCGTGCTTTTTGTCCCCACCGTCCGCATATTTACGACCGCCATTAAACCAAGGACAACGGCAATTAAGATCAACACTGCAAATCCAAATGTGATTTTTAATCCCAAACCTACATTTTTCATCTTAAACTCCTTTATTTTTTTTAAACGTGTGTCTATGAGGCATTTTGAATCGCAGCCATTTCGTCGGACGACAGAACCCTATCTATATTCAAGAGGATTTTAACGCCCCCATCCTGCTTGGCCATGCCGAGGAGATATCTTGTATCCAGTTTTGTACCAAAAGCCGGGGTTTCCTCAATTTCATCTTCTTTTATATTCAGAACTTCGGAGACGGTATCAACCACAATTCCGATTAGAACTGTAGATTGTGCGGCGTCAATTTCCACGACAATGATGCAGGTTCTGTCATTGTAAGAAATTGATTTCATATCAAACTTTGACCGAAGATCAATCACCGGAATGACCTTCCCCCGCAAGTTTATGACGCCTTTGACAAATTCAGGCGTCCTGGGAACCGAAGTAATGGGTAACATGCCGATTATCTCTTTGACTTTTAGAATACCAATCCCGTACTCCTCCGATTCTAAAGAGAACGTGAGATATTTACCTGTTTTAATGGTCATGTCGGCAACCGCCTTATTCATGCTGTCCTCTTGATCTGCCATCCATTCCTCCTTTGGCCCTATCTTTTTTTATTTGGCTCTTTTTTGGCTATGATTGAGTACACTTCGAATTTTTTCTGCCCGATTTTGTTTTGAAAACGTTTATTTGTAGAATGACCAACACTGTCCAGTTCATTATGGCCTGTGATAACATTGCCGGTATATCCGACATAAAAGGGCATTCAAAATAGGGGAGGCGCCCGGTGAGCCTCTTTGCAATATTTTTTCTGTTCAGGTCAGGCATGACGATATCCGTCTCCTCCATATTTGATACACTCTCCCTCGCTTGAATTTATTTTCAGATTCCATCTTCGTTGGATTATGTTGAAAAGTTGCCCATGTACAATAAAAAATTACAAGTTATTTATTAATAAAGGGAAATTCACCGCTATTAACAATACAGCTGTCGGATTTAAAAATACGTATTTTTGGTTTTCGTATCGGCTATAAAAAAGACCATATCAGCTGGAAAAGGCCCATGCATCTCATATCTAACATTATCAAAGTGGACGATTTGAGGAGAAAGAGCCGCTTTTTTATATTGTACTCTCACAGAATATATTAAGAAAATCGTAAAATAAAGAACTTTTATCGATATTTTGCCACAATTTGGCGTTCAGGGCTACTAAATAAAAAAAGATTCATATAACAGCCATGGGCTGACCTGACATATCAGCGGCCAGGCACAGCCCACAACAAAGTTTTAGAGATCTTGGTGACTTACCCAGACTTTCTTATAAAAACCCTTTTGTCGCTTACGTGGATATTTGTCAATAATATCAGAACAACGCCTTGCCTTGAAAAACAGGAGATGGTATGGGTGATAAAGTTATGATAGTTGATAACGATGTTAAGTTATTAACGTCCGTTGAGCGAATTTTCAGACAGGTGCCGGTTAAATATTTTTTTGTTTTCTTCGCCTGCCCATGCACTGAAAGAAGCCCGCGGGATTGAACCGACAGTTGCTGTTTCTGATCAGAGAATGCCGGAAGCGGAAAGAGCTGTTTTTCTTTTGACGGATGTTGTGTACCTTCCAAACAATACAGGTGAATTTTGTATTGTAAACATTTTTGAAAACTTCTATACTCAATTGTTAAACAGACAATTTTTCGTGTTTCCGGCGTTTATAATTCGCCTATTCTGCCAGCAGATGTGATCGAACAATCAAACACATATCGTTTTTCAATTACGGATATGGGGCCCCATATAGACAGATCTTGGCTTTTTGTCTTTAAATCGTGGAATTGCCGGATCTGGGTTTTGAATTGCTGAATTATGACCAGGCCGTTAAAAGGATCATACGACACGGGGTAATAAAATTTTCACCGCTTTTTTAAGAACCGGAAGGTACGTATGGACAAGAAAACAACATTAAAAATACTGGACCAACTGATTCAGCTCGAAACCAAGGTTGTTCTGACATATGATCAGGCCCTTGAAACCGTAAACGATTCGGCTGTCCGTGCGCAGCTTGAAAGCTTAAAAGCCAGGCACGCAGATCATGCCGAGCAGTTGAGCAGCCAAATTCTCAAAATGGCCAATGAAATGATCGCCGAACACTGGGATGCCATAACCTTGGCCGCTCTTCGTGGACAGATGTCTGACTCCGAACCCAAAATGCGGATTGCGGCAAACGGTTGAAAAGGCTCTGGGCTAAGGATACCGTAGATCCACTCTCTACCTCTGCCAAGTAAAACGTGACAAACATTTCTGTCTTGATCCTGCACAATCACGTGCGTGTAAGTCATCCCTTTATATAAAATGAAGATGCGTTTTTTCGTTAAGCGGTTTTGACTCTTAAAACGTTTTCTTTGCTATATTGCTTATTTTGTTCAAGGGCCTTACTTTTATATTTTGTTGTGGGCAGGGGTGCTGATAGACCCGGCCGGTTTATCGCCGTTATTGTCTACAAAAAAAATGATAAGGGGTGTAAAATTTATAAAATTTATCAACATGGCCCTAATAGAATAACATTTGAAACGTAAGCATGGCCGGATCTATATAAATGTTAAAGAAACAACAATAAAATTGTTAATATCAGTTAAAAGAGCCGCCAAATTATTTGGCTGTATACTTTGCAATTTCAGAATAAACATTCTAAATTGCAGGGCGTGATTTAGCAATTTACTGTTATTTTCATATATAAACAGCCACGGGCTGACCTGACATATCAGCTGCCAGGCTTAGTCCACAACAAAATTTGAAAGATCTTAGTAACTTACCCAGACTTTCTTATAAAATACTAAGGATAAGACGGTATAAAAACATGACAAACCAAAATGGATGGACAAAATCAAGTTGGAAAAATTACACGGCTCTTCAGCAGCCTAACTGGCCGGATCAGGATGCGCTGGAAAAGGTTACTAAAGATTTGGCTTTACTTCCGCCGTTGGTTTTTGCCGGGGAAATAAGAACGTTGAAAGAGATGCTGGCCAAGGCTTCAAACGGTGAAGCGTTTCTGATTCAGGGAGGAGACTGTTCAGAGGATTTTTCCCAGGTTACGGCACCAACCATCAGGGAGACCATGAAAGTGCTGTTGCAGATGGCTGTTGTTATGGCCTATGCCGGGGGAAAACCTGCCATAAAGGTGGGGCGGATTGCCGGACAGTTTGCCAAACCCCGTTCGTCAGATACGGAAATTATAGACGGTGTAGAGCTGCCGTCTTACCGGGGAGACATGGTGAACAAAAATGAATTCTCCATCAAGGCGCGAACCCCGAATCCGAAGTACATGCTTAAGGGGTATTATCTGGCTGCCTCTACTTTGAACTTGTTGCGGGCATTTACCCGGGGCGGGTACGCCGCGTTGCACAGGGTTCAGGCCTGGAACCAGGAGTTTGTAGCACAATCTCCCATGGGTCGGTCTTACGACCGTCTGGCCAAACAGATTGACCAGGCCATGAAATTTATGAATACAATCGGGATACCCACGGATATTCCCCAGATTAATCAAACCCAGATTTTTACCTCCCATGAAGCCCTTTTGCTGCCTTATGAGGAAGCGTTGACCCGGATTGATTCCACCACTGGCGACTGGTATGATTGTTCTGCGCACATGCTCTGGATCGGCGAGAGAACCCGGCAGGTAGACGGTGCCCATGTTGAATTTCTAAAAGGTGTGCTCAATCCCATAGGGGTGAAAGTCAGTTCAGATTACGATATTGATGATATCAAGCAACTCATCGAAATTCTAAACCCTGAAAACGAACCCGGACGGTTAACCCTGATTACCCGGATGGGATGTGAGAATATTGAGAAAAAGCTTCCCGCCTTGCTTAGGGAAATCAAAAAAGAGGGGGCGCATATCGTGTGGAACTGCGACCCCATGCATGCCAATACCTTTACTTCGGAATCCGGGCATAAGACCCGGGATTTTAATGATATTTTAAAGGAGATTACCCGGTTTTTTGAAATTCACTGGGCAGAAGGCACCATTCCGGGGGGCGTTCATCTTGAAATGACCGGTAAAAACGTAACCGAATGTGTTGGCGGGGCCAGAAATATTGTCAGTGAAGAGCTTCACAATCGCTATGATACCACCTGTGACCCTAGACTTAATGCGGAGCAAAGCCTGGAGGTGGCATTTCAGATCGCTGAAATGATTAAGCGTTAAAGGGGAATATGAATACGAAAACACAGTTTAAAGCCGGTGTGGTGCAGTTTGATGTAAAAGACGGAGATATCCGGGGCAATCTTTGCGTTGCCCTTGGGTATTTGGAATTCTTGGCGGACCAGGGCGCATCCCTTGGGCTTTGTCCGGAGTTTTTTTTAACCGGGTTTGACAATGAGAATATGGCCCGGCTGATGCCGGATGTAGAAGAGGGGATTCAACGCCTGTCCGAATTTGCCCGCAAGCGCTCCATGGCCGTTGCCGGAAGTCTGCCCGAGCAGGAAAACGGCCGGATATTCAACACCCTCTATTTAATTGACAATGACGGTGAAATCCGGGTCCGGTACCGTAAACTGCACCTGTTTCCATTGACCGGTGAGGAGATGTATTATACCCGGGGAGACGAAATGGTGACGGCAGATACCAGTCTGGGGCGTGTCGGGGCCATGATCTGTTATGATCTGCGATTCCCCGAACTTGCCCGCCGTCTTTTCCTTGATGGGGCGAGAATTTTTGTGATCAGCGCCCAGTGGCCCTTGACCCGGGTGGACCATTGGCAGAAATTGATCCAGGCCCGGGCCATTGAAAACCAGGCCTGGTTTATCTGTTGCAACCGTACGGGTAAGGACAGCAACGGACTTGTCTTTCCGGGCAGTTCAATGATCGTTGATCCCAACGGTTCTGTTGTTGCATCGGGCGATGATAGGCCTGGTACTATTATGGCTGACATTGACATGGCGCTGGTTGACCGGGTAAGGCAGGCCATTCCCGTTGGACAGGATCGCAGGGAGGATCTCTACGGATAATATGGTTAATAAAATTGTTGAACTGAATGAGATGTGCCGTTTGTCCCGTGAATACGCGAGCCTTGGCCGGACCGTTGTGTTTACCAACGGCTGTTTTGATATTCTCCATGCAGGCCATGTGGCATACCTTGAAAAAGCAAAATCCCTTGGAGATATTCTCGTGCTGGGACTGAACTCCGATCTGTCCATCCGGCAGATCAAAGGTGATCTTCGGCCGGTGATTTGCCAGACCCAGCGGGCGCGTGTTGTGGCAGCCCTAGGCTGTGTCGATCATGTGGTGTTGTTCGATGCGCCGGATCCTGAAGATTTGATTCGGGGGATTGCTCCCCAGGTTCTGGTCAAGGGAGCGGACTGGCCCGAGGATAAAATCATTGGGGCGGATTTTGTCAAAGGCAGGGGCGGACGTGTGGCACGTGTGGCTTTTGAAGAAGATATCTCCACATCAAAAATCATTGAGCGCATTGGACAAAAATTTTATGGCAGGACCTGAACCCTTAACTTTTAATCATCTGGATGCTCTGCCCGGGCTGGTTCACGGCATTTTTTCCAGGGTCGGCGGATACAGTAAAGGCCTCTTTTCAGGATTGAACGTCGGATTAAGCAGCGGAGACGACCCGGATATTGTAAACCGGAACAGGGATGTGATGCGGTCCGCCCTGGACCTGACCCGGATTTTGTTTTTAAATCAGGTGCACGGCACCGGCATTGCTGTGATCAAGTCGGAAAAAGATGCGGCCAGGGCCGCGTGGACAGGTTTGGGGGCTGCACCTTCGAAAATATTTGAGGCAGATGCCGCTGTTACGAACCTGAAAGGTTTAGGGCTTGCGATCCAGGTGGCAGACTGCCAGGCTGTCGTTCTGTATGATCCGCAAAAAGAGGTGGTTGCCAATATCCATTCCGGTTGGCGGGGCAGTGTGGCCGATATTATTGGGGGCTGTATCGATACCATGGTGACTCAGTTTGGGTGTTCCCCGGCAAATATTCGGGCGGGCATTTCCCCTTCCCTTGGACCCTGTTGCGCACAATTTATTAATTATAAGCAGGAAATCCCTGAAAATTTGTGGCATTATAAAGCGGAAGACCGTCCCTATTTTGATTTTTGGCAAATTTCCCGGGATCAGCTTGGGATGCACGGTATTTTGGATGAACATATCGAAACCATGGGGCTTTGCACCCGGTGCCGTACGGATCTGTTTTATTCTTACA
>JAKSBO010000781.1 GCA_022361095.1 Desulfobacterales bacterium
CCGGTCCTGGATATTAAACAGGCCGGCCAGCCGCCGGGCCTGGGCCAGGATGGATAAGGCTCGTTCCAGGTGGGGGAAGGTTTTTTTCCGGGATTTGGATTTTGACAGGTCTGCCAGCATTTCCAGGCGCAGCACGATATCGGGATCACGGCGTCCATGTCCCGGTGCGGCAATATCTTTTTCTTCAACCAATGCGCACAGGCAGCACCCTAAAAACCCGTGGCCCATCTCTTTGGCCCGGAGAATCATGTGGGCCAGCCGGGGATGGATGCCCGCCGTCAGCATCTCCCGGCCATGGGCAGTGATGGCGCCTTCATGATCCAGGGCGCCCAGGGAGGCAAGCAGCGTTTTTGCCGCCTCAACCGCCCTGGGGGGCGGCACATCCAGCCACTTGAGTGCGGACGGATCACGCACCCCCCAAAGGGCGAGTTCAAGGACCAGGCGGGCCAGATCCGCGTTGAGGATTTCCGGACGGCTGAACGGTACAAGGCCCTGGTGCAGATACCGGGGCCACAGCCGGTAGCAGATGCCCGGAGCGGTCCGGCCGGCACGGCCCCGGCGCTGGTCTGCAGACGCCTTGGACACAGGCCGGGTTTCCAGGCGGGTCATGCCCCGGCCCGGGGAAAATTCCGGCTGGTTCACTAAACCCGAATCCACCACCACCCGTATGCCCCGGATCGTCAGGGAGGTCTCTGCAATGGGGGTGGCCAGGACGATTTTTCTGTTCCCTGGTGCTGCCGGCTCAATGGCGGCTTTCTGCGCTTTGAAAGAGAGCGTGCCGAACAAAGGGATAATGTTTACAGCGGGGTCTTGTTTGAATGTTTCATTTAATCTTTCTGCAAGACGCCGGATGGCTGCGGCGCCGGGCAGAAATACTAAAATATCTGCGTCATGGCGGTCCACAGCCTTGACCACGGTATTCAGGCAGGCCGGCAAAATACCGGCCCATCCGGGCCTGGTACCGGATGCGTTTTTTTGATCATGCGGATCCACATATATGGTTTCTACGGGCCAGGCCTTACCCTGGGATGAGATAACCGGGGCATCTCCCAGAAGGCCGGACAACGCCTGGATGTCCATGGTGGCGGACATGACGGCAATGCGCAGGTCCTGGGCAAAGCCTTCGGCCGCATCAAGGCCCAGGGCCAGGGCCAGATCTCCGTGGAGATGCCTTTCATGGAATTCATCAAAAATAACAAGCCCAACACCTTCCAGCCCCGGATCAGACTGCAGTCTGCGGGTAAGAATCCCTTCGGTGACAATTTCGACCCGGGTCTTTGGGCCAATGCATCGTTCCATGCGGACCTGGTATCCAATACGCTGACCTGCAGTTTCCCCGAGAAGACCCGCCATATGGGCTGCACAGGCCCGGGCTGCCAGACGCCGGGGCTCCAGCATGATGATCTTTTTATTTTTAAGCCAGGGCCGGCCCATCAGGCCTAAAGGCACAAGGGTGGTTTTTCCGGCGCCCGGCGGGGCCGCAAGCAGGGCGCACTTTTTTTCTTCCAGGGCTTTGTCCAATTGTTCCAGCACCGATACCACAGGCAAGCCGGAAATGCCCGGGCGGTTCCTTACCTTGCCGGGCAGCATTGAAAGACCGTTTTCCAGATGGCGGGTCATAACAAGGTGTTTCTCCGTATCATTAAAGACGTTTGCCCCTTGTATCCGGTTTTGTTTTCAGATACAAGGGAACCTTATACTCAATAATTCAGTTTTTAGGGAATTTGTTCAAATTCAAGGCGGAAACAATTTTTGACCGGAAGAATATACAATATATTTTGAGGATTAAAAAATATTGCACGGAGTTGTCTGAGAGCATTTAAAAGTCTGTCAGATCCGGCCAGCCATACCCCTGGCATGACCAGCTTTGTTATTCTTATGATTTTTCGCCCGGTGATACATA
>JAKSBO010000607.1 GCA_022361095.1 Desulfobacterales bacterium
CCAGGCGCAGGTCCACCTGGTCCAGGGACTGGGGGTCAAGATCAATACCTGCGGCAAAGGATCTGAATTCAGACACCAGATCCTGGAGTTCATAGGATATTTCATCCATGCGCCGGGCCAGGGTGCCCAATTTTTCATCATTGCCGCAGAACCGCCCAAACCGGGCGGACATGACTGAAATCTGATCCAGAACAGAGCCTTCCCGGTCATACAAACTGTGCACCGCACTGTTTACGGTTTCAAAAATTTGTGCGGCATTCTGCAGCCGGTCGCGTTTTTGAACCAGTTCTTCATCCTCTCCGGGCCGGATATCGGCAGTCTCAATCTCATCCACCTGGAATTGAAGCAGTGCCAGTTCCTGTTCAGCCTTTTCCTTGCCGGCCTTTAAATCGGCGATCTCCTTTTTCAAAGGAACAATCTGCCGGTACAGCCCGGCCACATCGTTTCTCAGGTCAAAGGTCCGGGCAAATTCGTCCAGAATATCCAGATGCTGGTCTTCTTTGAGCAGCCCCTGGTGGGCATGCTGGCTGGAGACGCCGGCAATGTTCTCCGTCACCTGTTTTAAAAAATCCAGGGTGGTCTGGCGGGCATTGACGTAGATTTTACTTTTGCCTTCGGCAGAGACCACGCGCCTGATGATCAGGCCGTCGTCAATATTCATCTCCTGGCCCGCCATAAGCCGGGCGGCAGGGGAATCCGGGGCGACATAAAACACGGCTTCCAGTTCGGCATGATCCTTTCCGGTGCGCACCAGATCCGCCGAAGCCCGTGATCCCAAAAGCAGGTTTACAGCCTGGATGATAATTGATTTTCCGGCCCCGGTTTCCCCTGTCAGCACGGAAAGCCCGGGACCGAATTCAATACGCAAATCCTCAATGATCGCAAAGTTTTTTATGGCCAGCGCGTGCAGCATAAAATCTCCTTGCCCAAGAAAAACCCATGTGCAGCCAGGCCGCGGCTATGGCCGCCACAAGCCGGGGCACCCACAGCCATAATGCCGGCAGACCCAAAGGAAGAAATAAAGCGGGATCCTCGATCATGGCATGATTAACCCCGATGGAGAGATGAAGCCGGGTCAGGGCCTTGGGGTCATGGGTTCTGTTTTTTGTCTCTTCAACGATAACAGCCGCCCCGTAAGCCAGGCCAAAAACCGCCGCAGTCATCCAGAGCAGTGCATAGGATTTGTCCAGCCCCAGAATCCTTAAAACAGGGGCTGTAATCCGTGTGACAGCGTCAATAAAATGAAAACGCCTTGCCAGTTCCATAACCACCATCAAGGGCATAATAATGCATAAAATCTTCAGGCACAGCCAAGCCGTGCCTGCGGCCCAGTCAATCAGCATCACCGAAAGCGGACCGGGTACTGCCCGGGAAGCGGAAAGACCCGCCGGTCCGGCACTGCCGGGGTCCACGCCCATGATCCATCCGCAGATCATGGTGACAACAAAGGAGATCCCCAGGCGGAACAGCACTGCCGTTGAGAACCGCAACCCGGAATTGGCCTGGACCAGGCTTTCCTGGATCAGATTATGGGATATTAAAGTAAACACGGCGATGAGGGTCATGTGCGCCATGGAGAAAGGCATAACAGACAGGGCTGCCACAGTACCGTAAATACCTGTAAAAATGCCGATAACCAGAACAACAGCCGCAGAGGCCGGCAGATGGATCATGGTCATCATGGGCTGCAAAAGAAAATCAAGGTGGTGCAAAAGCTGATAATGCACCATTAAAGCCGTCGCAAAGGAGACGGGTACAAGAATCTTGATGAGCCAGATCAGGCCGGACCACCCTTTTTTCAAACCGGCTTTAACGGCGGGGGCCACCTGTCCGGTCATGCGGCATTCAGGATTTCGGGGAGCCGGTTGAGGCATCTTGGGGCTGGTCCATATTCTTTTTCACGGTATCATTGACGGTCTTGTAAACGTCCTTAAAAGATTCGTGGACGTTGGAAGGCGACAGCCGGCCCATCTCAATGAACTTGACTATAATTTCCTTGGTGGCTCTGAGTATATGTTCGTCTGCGGATTTCATAATTTGCTGAATACCAGAACCGGTTGATAAGGTCAATATTAGACGGTGAATTTGTGTTGCCATGTGTTTCTAAATGCTTATAATAC
>JAKSBO010000862.1 GCA_022361095.1 Desulfobacterales bacterium
AAAAAAGAAACGTATCAAACTGTTCAGACCCCTTATCTTAGATGTGGAAGCCTCCGGCTTTGGCTGTGAATCCTATCCCATTGAAATAGGATTGGCCCTTGAAAAGGAGAACAGATACTGCAGCCTGATTATGCCTTCAGACCACTGGACCCATTGGGACATGGCCGCCCAGGATATCCATCATATCTCCAGGGAAATTCTGATGAATTACGGTAAACCCCCGGATCATGTGGCCAGGGAATTAAATCGTATCTTGAACGGCCTGACCGTTTATTCGGATGGGTGGGTGACGGATAAACCCTGGGTGACCCGGCTTTTCTCCGAGGCCGGTATCCGCCAAGCCTTCACCCTCAGCCCCTTGGAGTGCATACTGACCGAACCCCAGATGGAAATCTGGCACGCCACCAAAGAGAACATTCTTTCCGCCATGGCCCTGACCCGGCACAGAGCCTGTTCAGATGCCCTGATTATCCAGGAGACATTTTTTCGAACCCGGATGAAAACACAAGACCGGACAACGAATCTGCAACCCTTTTTTCAAATAAAAAATAAAACCAATGACTTTACCCCCAGACAACACACCTGATGCGCCTCAGTCCCTTAGCAAAACAAAGAAAAAAAAGATGGCCGAAAACCTTCAGAAGCTTGGAGAGGAATTAAGCCTGCTTGCGGTCAATCAGCTTGAACAGCTTGACCTTGATCCCGATCTGTTCAAGGCACTGGTCGAGGCAAAATCCATCACCGCCAATGTGGCGGCCCGACGCCACAGGCAGTACATCGGCACCCTTATGAGGCAGGTGGACCCGGAACCCGTTCTGGCTGCACTTGAACAGCTAAAATCCGCCCCCACCGGCCTTTACAGCCCCAAACCCGGCATTGATCCGCAAAGCGTTAAAAAGACCCGGGCGTTGCTGGACAAGCTGCTGGCCTGGGATGATGCGCTTATGGAAACCATCCTGTCAGCCGAACCGGATATGGACCGCCAGCGCCTGAGGCAGTTGATCCGAAATGCCAATAAAGATATCTCCGGGCAGAAAAAAAAATCAAAATCATTGCTGGTGCTTAAAGAGATAATCGCCCGGATTTAATTATAGCATGGCCTGACAGCAGACAATTTTCTGGTTTTGGGAAATAAATTCAAATGAACCGTATTGCAGATGAAATAAAAAAAAGATGGAAAGCCTTAACGCTGGTTATCTTAACCCTGATCACGGTTTTTTCTCTTTTTCCAATGGATGCATTGCCTCCGGCACCCGGTACGGATAAAACGCATCACTTTATTGCCTATGCGCTGCTCATGCTGCCTGCCGCGCTTCGTAAGCCGGCTAACTGGATGCTGTTGGGCCTGTTTTTTATTTTATACAGCGGTGCCATTGAACTTATTCAACCGTTTGTAAATCGGTATGGAGAATGGATGGATCTGTTTGCAAATTCTGCCGGTGTCGTCTGTGGTGCGGGTATTCCTGCAATTTGGGCGTTGTGTGTTAAGCGCAGAATAAAGTAAATCCCACAATATTGCTGAAGTCATAGGGTGAAATTTTAAAATCAATGGACGGTATTAACATCAGGCAAGGGTTGCATCTGTGCGACTAAGTGGACCCGGTTGATGATAAAATTTTTATTCTATGGATATGCGGCGCACCACGGCAGATGTATAATTCATTGAAAATAATAGTTAATTTTGCCCGATTTACCATCGTCTTTCTATATGGCACGGCCATTGCTTTGAGTCTTTCCCTGTGTGGTTGATTCAATTTGTAAACCCAACCCTAAAGGAGAAAAAAAAAAAAAAAAAGTATTAATCGTTGGTTGCAAGAAAGCGATGGATGATGTGTGTATCGGTTGCAGCAGATGCCTGGTGGGATTCAACCGCAGAGAGGGCGAATTTGCGGCTTACAAGGACAAAGACGCAGAAATCATGGGACTGATCAATTGCGGTGACTGCCCCGGGGCGACAATTGTCACCCGCCTGGCCCAGGTCAACCTGTGGAACAAACCCATGGACGAAAAAGTCACCAAAGTTCATGTTGCCCCCTGTATTACCGATCACTGTCCCCATAAAGATACAATCATTAAAAAAATAAAGGCAAAGTCAGGGGTTGATGTCATCGAGGGGACCCATCCCTATAAGCCGGACAGTATCTTTGCTTAAATAGCGATTGAACGAAAAAACACCCACCTGCGGCGTTGCATCTGGGCAACTTTTCGTCCAATCATGGCTTCCGTTAAGGCACTAAATAGCGTTTCGGTGAATATTCAGGGACTCGGAAAAAATGTGCTTGTCTTTTTTCTTGTCCTTGGTGAAGGATTTGCGGGATGTACTTCCTCCGAGCCCCTGAATTCACCATACTGCTCGTTTCCAAGTTCAGCCGGTATCAGCAACGGTTGAAGTAACCACCCATGCTGCATTCTCCTTTACTGCCCGCATAATCCCTTCCTTATCAGCCCAGGATTTTGTTTACGGTATTGAAATAATTATTTTACGAACTAATTTATATAGACAAGGCAGGAGACCCATTTGCCTGGACAAAATACAATCTCAATACACGGAGGTGTATGATGATATCAGGTCGTGAAAACAGATGGTGGAACATATTTATTCCCCGGGAGACATCCGAGGACACGGATGTGTGTCCCGGGCTTCCGATGAATGAAAGCCGCGCCTGGCATAAAGAGCTTGTTGATTTGTATTGCCCGTGCAGATCGGACTCAATGGATGCTGAGTGTCAGTTGTTATTAACCTGAACGCGAATTCACCCCGGCATTGCATGGAAATCTTTGCTGTATCGGGGTGAAAAAAAGAAAAGGGGTCTTCACCATGACAGTTCCGATTGTGATGGTTTCGCTTATACTGTTCCTGACCCTGATCCTTTTGATTTCTGAAAAAATATCGGTTGATAAAACCGCCATCGGCATCATGGTTCTTCTTGCCCTGAGCGGCATTCTGACCCCGGCACAGGCTGTTGCCGGCTTTGCCAATCCTGCCGTAATTACTGTGGCAGCCATGTTTTTACTGAGCCGTGGGCTTATTCGCACCGGCGCCGTCGCTTTTCTGACGGAACTGGTTTTAAAATTTTCCAAAGGACAACGTCAATCTGCATTTATTATTGTTCTTGTTGCCGTTGCCG
>JAKSBO010000359.1 GCA_022361095.1 Desulfobacterales bacterium
ATTTGATCTTTTTCTTCTTTTAAAAGCAGCTGCTGGTGTGAGTAAGGGCTGCCTTGGAGTATCAGCTGCATCCCTTCTTTTCTTTCATTGTTAATAACAATAGGCGCCATAAAATTTGCCGTCATATCTTCGGGTTTGCCTTTGGGAATGGTGATGATAACAAAACAGGAGAGTTCTTCTTTTCCAAATTCCCATTTAATCGTCTTATCAAAATCCTTAACCGATAGTGTGTACTCCGGGTAAAAACGAAGGGGGTCCATGATCACAAATGCCAGATTCGGGTCATCCACGCATTGAAACAGATAAAAAGGAGCGGTATCCTTTTTTTCAAGAATAACATATCGTTCCTGCTGCTTGAATCCGGGAATACCATCCGGCATATTGATGATTTTATCATCATCAATACTGACTTCGCCGAATTGCCTTGTATTAATCTTCATTACCTTTTATTCAGACTCCTTGTCGTTATTACCAATGAGTTTGGCTGCCCTTGCAATATCAATGTTATCCGGCTTTTGGGAGGAGAGTATATTTTCCTTTTGGATGGCGTCAAACACCTCCTGTCGCAGAACCGATATTTCCCTGGGCGCATCAATACCTATCCGAATACTGTTTTTGCCGGTTTCAATCACTTTTACGATGATATCATTGGCAATGACGATACTTTCACCGACTTTTCGTGTTAGAATAAGCATAGACGTAATAAATAATCCATCAGGCTGACATTTATAATTTAGCAGTTGAATTCAAGAAGGCCTTACAGGCCGTCAGAATTGATTTTTAATTTTATAACCGGCCATATGATTGTTATAATCATATGTGACATCAGAGTCAACCTTGATGGCGTTGTAAAACGTCTCCGCCTACAAGGCATGGTGCCTGATCAGACGTTCGGAATACCATATGTATGCCTTCGACCCTGGTCAGGCACCATGCCTTGTAGGCGAAGATTTTTACTTAGCCTTCTGTTAAACTTTTTACGGGGTTATCAGCCTTGTTCCTGTTCCGATTTTTAAAAGACCGATGCGGGGCCTGCTATACCTGGGCCATGAACAGGCTGTTGTCTTTTCTTTTTCGGGGTACCATTCCTTTGCCGGTGTACTGCGCCTGGGCAACGTTATTGCCAATCAAATCCATGATGTTATCCACAACAGACAGATGCTTTTCAACTTGAATCTGATTGGACTTTATAAAATGGGCCGCGATCTCTTTTTCTTTATCAATGTTGCGCTTGAGCTCTCTTATATCACGTTTGTGTTTGTTGGGCAGCGGGAGGGCATATATCAGTTCGGTCAGGGAGAATGACTCTGTTTTTATATCTATTTTTTTTCCCCTGGCGGAAAAGTGATTTTGGGATGCAGCAAGAATGTTACTTTGCAATGTCTCGATTTTTCCGGCAAGCTTTTTCTTGGCCCGGGTTGTCTCCCATATCATGCCAAGGTCAATGGTTCCGATCGCCTTTTTTTCAACCTTTAATATCTGGTGCAGCTCCTGGTAGCAGGCAAGTTTTTCCTTGAGCAATATTTGGATACTGTCGGCAGCTTTTTCCATGTCTCTTCTCCCTGTCATGTTAATGTCAAATCGGGCATTACGTTGTTTCAGAACAGACTCAATCCATAACACAAAGAAATATTTTCCGGTTTTTGTGGTTATGTAGATATAAAAAGCAACTATTATGCCATGATCCGGCACAAACCATAGGGTCTGATACAATCACGATTTATCAACAGGCTGTCAAACGTCCCCCTGGAGCTGTCGATATAAAAATTCCTTGAATCCGGTGACGTGGCCTCCCTGGGATAAATTATCCGTTAAATACTGGTCATGCATAGACTGGTAGATATCAGACGCATTGCTTTCGGGTAAAAGACTGTCACCGGGCAGGGTGTCCCTCATGCGCTTCATCAAGGTATCAAGCATCAGTGCCTCAAACC
Organism: Desulfobacterales bacterium; assembly: GCA_022361095.1. Classification (GTDB taxonomy): domain Bacteria; phylum Desulfobacterota; class Desulfobacteria; order Desulfobacterales; family Desulfobacteraceae; genus Desulfobacter. The sequence goes on from JAKSBO010000359.1 coordinate 1,935, forward strand.
CCTGGCAGGCTTTTTCAAGGTCTTTTTCCCGCTGGAGCTGCCGGGCCGTATCCGTGGTATCCATGGTATCCGTCACAGGCGCCAGAGCACCGGGCATTTGAATTGACATACGTTTCCTCCTAAATAATCTCAAGGGTGGCCTGTAATGCCCCGGCGGCCTTGATACTTTCCAGAATACTGATCAGATCCCTGGGCCGTACCCCTAGAGAGTTCAGCCCATTCACAAGCTCCCCAATGGTAGATGTGCCGGGCAGTTCCATTATATACTCTGGGTTCTGCCCCTGAATCATCACGTTCAGATCCCCATGGGCTACGGCCACATTTGAAATGGTCACCTCATTGCCGATCACCACAGTGCCGGTTTTTTCATTGATCACAACCTTGGCAATGGTGTCCGGGACCACCGAGAGCCCTTCCACGTCGGCTATAAATTCGGCTACATGCTCCTGCTGCATGGATTCGGGCACATTCAGCCGGATTGAGCCTGCATCAATTATTTTTGCAATCCCTTCCCCTAAAGCGGCATTGATGGTGTCCCCAACCCGCCGGGCCGTGGTGAAATCCGGCCGGAAAAGGGAGAGGGTCAAATTCTTTTTGCCTTTCAGTTTAAAGGGAATTTCTCGTTCCACTGTTGCCCCGTTGATAATCCGGGCAGTGAGAAGATGGCTGTTCCGATCGTTCATGCCGGCGGGAATTGCAAGGCTGATTGCCCCCTGGGCAATGGCATAAACATTACCGTCAATCCCTTTGAGGGGCATCATTAAAAGTGTTCCGCCTTTAAGGCTTGTGGCGTCACCCAATGACGACACCGTGATATCAATGCGGTCACCGATCCGGGCAAAGGGCGGAATATTTGCCGTGGCCATGACGGCCGCCACATTCTTCACTTTGATCTGGCTTTTGTCAAAATGAAGGTTCATCTTTTTAAGCATATTGGTCAAAGACTGGCGGGTAAACAGAATGTTATTATTATCGCCGGTGCCGTCCAGCCCCACCACCAGGCCGTATCCGGTGAGCTGATTGGAACGGACCCCCTGGATGGCGGCCATGTCCTTGATCCGGGTGGCCATGGCAGGCACCGAAAAGGAGAGCAGACCCAGCATGGTCACTATACCGATCATTATTTGTTTTAACCGCATGTTCATGATGCCCGCTCCTTTTTTAATTCCCAACAGTTACCAGGGCCAGATATTATCAATGATTCGTGTCCCCCAGCCCGGCTTCTGTTTGTCGGCAAGGGCGCCCTTGCCGTAGTATTCAATGCGCGAGTCGGCTAAAGAGGTGGATGCCACCCGGTTGTCCGAATCAATATCGTCGGGTCTCACAATCCCTGAAACCATGATGTACTGGACTTCATTGTCCACTTTCATGGCCCTGCGCCCGAAGATGCTTAAGTTCCCGTTGGGCATGACTTCGGTCACCCGGGCTGCAATAGAGGCCGTGACCTGGCCTGACCTGTCACTTGTGGCTTCGCCTTTGGTGGAATTTTGAAAGTCTGTGTCAATGAGTTTGCCACCGACAGTACCGCCAAGATTCGTCACTTTTCCAAAGGCATTCAACGTCGGAACCCCCACCGACATACTGGTTGTCCGTTTACCCTCGGAATTGACCTCCATCTCGGAAGAGGCATTCTCCACAATGTCCACGATAACCGTGTCTCCGATATAAGCCGCCTTGGTGTCGTCCAGCAGGAACCTGTTCTGGGCCGTCCAAAGAGAGCCCTCCGCAGGCTTGGCTATGGTGTATTGAGGCTGTACGGCGGGTGCAGGCATTGCGTCCTGGGGAATAACACTCATGGATGATTCTCCGCTGCCGGACATACAGCCGGTAACTGTTGCCGTCATAAGAAGCAGTAAACATGCCAACGCCTCTTGTTTTAGTAATTTTTTTTGAATTGAACGCATACCAGCCCTCCCGGCTAAAAAACAACTTCCACAGCGCCGTCTGAAGTAACAAGACCGCGTACCAGTTTTCCCGATGTTAAATTCTGCACTGTCACAGGTTGTCCCGGATACCCGTCTTCCTTACAGATACCCAACGTTACAATGGATAAACGGTTTTTTTGGGCCGTCAGTTTTATCACGGCACCTTTTTCAATGGCCGGGGCCTGTTTGAACGCTCTTTGGGTAATGCATTCCCCTTTGTCAATGTTCCGGGTTACCATCATGCCGATGACCTGATCAACCGAAGTTATTAGATCCCTGTGCCGTCCGAATAGGTCCATATCCCGGAGGGTAACATCGGCCGGGGTAATGGTCTGGCCTCTTTTCAGGCGTGTTGCCGCGACAACTGCAGGTTTGATCTGTGACAGGCGCCCCGTGACCGTCAACCGGTCCTGTTTGACGCCGTTCACCCAAACTTCGGCATGGACAGAAAGGCGGTCATTGTCTGAAGGGGTATAGCGTGGGTCAAATACCAGGGATAAATCACCCTGGGGATAGGGTTCGATCCCACGGACCCTGAACGCAATCAGCTTGAATTGCCCCTTTGGAAAAAATTTAGTTAAAAATTGACGAAGCGCCTTTTCCACATATGACGGGGTAAGTTCTTGGCCGGCGCGTTTGATAAATATCCGTTTAGGCACCTGAATATTGATGTCATAGTCATTCAAGCCCATGGCATTGATTGAGGCTGTAATCCTTTCGCCCGAAAGCTGTTTCATTCGTCCGGCCCGGGGTGATTTTCCAAGGTCAATACGTATCAGTTCCTCTTTGAAAAAATCAGGCGCTGTTATATTGGCAATCTCTCCTAAATATATAACAGGGCTTGTCACTTCTGCCGTCCGGTCAATTTTAATAACAATTTTTTCCGGGGTTAAAGCCTTTGCCGGTAAATTGAAGAGGAGTATGCAGATCAAGCAGGATACTGCCGTCGGATATTTTTTATAATTTATATGGGTATTCATGGCGGTATCCATTCAAAATATTTAAGATTTCAACTGGACGGCGGTTCCCAGCATACTCTCGGCCGTGGTGATGGATTTTGAATTGGCCTCATAGGTGCGCTGGCCTGAAATCAGACCGACCATCTCCTCCACAACATCCACGTTGGACCCTTCAATGTAGTAGTTTAACACGGTTCCAGCCCCGTCCTCTCCCGGTGTATTTTCCTGTGGGGCGCCTGAACCTTCGGTCTCCCTGAACAGGTTGCCGCCCGCAGCATATAGTCCGGCGGGATTTACAAAGGTCGTTATCAGAACCTGCTCGGTTGCCAGAATGGTATCATCGTCGGCAAATATGGTCAGGGTGCCGTCATCGTCCAGGGTGATCGTAACAGCCTCCGCAGGAATGGTGATCTCGGGCTGAAGACGGTCCCCTGCCTGGGAGGTGATGTACCCCTCACTGTCCAGGGAAAAGTCGCCGGCCCGGGTATACATATCCTCATCCCCGTGCAGGACTCTGAAAAATCCTTCCCCCTGAATTGCAAAATCCAGATGATTATCCGTCTGGATAGGATCGCCCTGGGTAAATATTTTCTGAATACCCGCCGAGTTCACGCCCATACCCACCTGAATACCGGTCGGCACCTGTCCGCCGCCGGGAGTTGTCTGCCCTGCGACCCGCTGGGTCATATACATTAAATCCTCAAATGCTGCCCGGGATTTTTTAAACCCGGTGGTGGAAGAGTTTGCCAGGTTATTGGAGGTAACGCCAATCTGGGTATCCTGGGCCATCATTCCCGTGGCTGCCGACCAAAGTGCCCGTATCATAAATTGACTCCTTTAGCTAAATTGTCCGACTTCATTAATTGCCTTTGAATCGATTTCATCAAATGTTTTCATGGATTTGGTGTACGTCTCAAACATCCGCTGATAATCAATCATTTTCGCCATTTCCTCTACGACCTGAACATTGGCCTGCTCAAGGGACCCGGCTTCAACCCTGACATTTTCAAGGGGAACTTCATCTGTGGTATCTCCGGTATAGACAAACAGATTATCCCCGGTTTTCTCAAGTCTCTCCATATTCTCAAAGGAGACCACATCAAGGGTATCCAACAGCGCATTATTTAAAAAAATCTGCCCGTATTCATTAATATTAACACTTGTATTCGGGTCCACCGTATCCAAAAAAATAGCTCCGCCTTCACCCATGACGGGATTGCCGCTTTTATCCACAAGAATACCTTCACTGCTCAAAGAAAAATTACCGTTTCGCGTGTACTTAATACCGTCAGGGGTTTCCACTTTGAAAAGACCCTGGGGACCCAATGCCACATCCAGAGGGTTATCGGTTTTTATCACACTTCCCTGGGTGAAATCCTGATCTACCCGGGCCCTGAACGCCTTGTCAAAACTGACGAAATCTTTTTTAAACCCGATGCTGGACGCATTGGCCAGGTTATTGGAGACTGCTTCTAATTTTCGTTCCTGCCTTAACCCGCCCTGGGTCGGCCGTGTCATTTCAAGAATCATAGGGCCGTTTACTCCTTTGCATGGTTTGCCGGTGTGCCTTGCGGCATTGATTTGGTTTTATTTCATCTTACCCAAAGACCATGCAAATGGAATGCCATGTGTCTTGTTAAGTATAAAACAAACCAGAGAACCAATTAGGCCCTGGCCCCAGAGCTGCGCTCTTTTCATAAAAAGTTATCTTTTAGCTTGCAGTGAAAGGAAAATGATCCGGCTTTAAAAATAATGTGCCAAAAGGCCGACATCTGAGATGCCCGAATTTGACGCACCCAGAAAATTTTTCCCACCATTGGTGGGTGGGTGGCTTTAAAAATAACCCCGTTGAACAACGATTCCTGCCCAAGCCAATCAGCAGAATAATAAAAAATCCCCTTGCATCCTGACCCGTTTAGGTATAAAGCACAAATCGCATTATGTGAGGACTTAAGAAAAAGATAAGAAGGGAGTTTATGAATAACGACGGCTACTACACTGATCTGGATCATCCCTCTTTCCAGCACCCTGCAGGTATAGAGACTTTACAAACAATGCCTTCCCATCATCTGTCCGGCCTGGAGCAAACACGGATAAAGCATGCAAGACTGGCGTTTAAAGATTATTTTTGCCCGTTTTGCGGTGAAGTGTTATTCCGGGGCAAGGTTCGGGATTATAAAATGGCCTGCCATAAATGCAACCGTCTTGTTGACAGCACAAAGCGTGAGGAATAATGATTTGTGAGGCTGTCTATGAATTTTTTTTAAGGCCTTCGGCATTGGCCCCGTAAACAAACGCAAGGAGTTCGGCCACTGCCACATAAATTTCAGCCGGGATTTCCTGACTGATGTCCAGGGATGCCAGGACTTCCACCAGGTCCGGATCATCCTTTACCGGAACCCCATGGTCCAGGGCGAGGGCGATGATGTTTTCAGCCACCTTCCCCTGGCCTTTGGCCGTGACTGTCGGTGCCGAATCCTTAAGCCTGTCATATTTCAGGGCGACGGCTTTTTTTCTTTTATTGTCTTTTGGTGCCATGGTTAAACCACAATATTAAGACCGTGCATGTCATCGGGTGTTTTCATGGAAAGCATTAGACTGCCCGGGGCAATCTGTTCGGGCTGGGCAATCTGGCAGTCAATGTTTCCTGCCTGATATCCAATTTTTGACAGACGTTGTTTCAACTCTGCAATTTTAGGGGTCAGGTGATCACAGATTGCCTGATTTTCCATGAGAAAGCGGCCGGTAATCGTTTTATCCAAAATAGAAAAATCCGCCCGTAGAGGTCCAAGAACCGACATATTCAATAAAAAGGAAATGCTGAGCATTTTTTTTGTGTTTGCCGAGCCTGTTTTGCCTGTGTCCACCATGAGCTGGCCAAAGTCAAAGCCATCCTCCCGCCACACAGGAAACGGCAGTAAAAACCGGGCTCCATCCTGGGGTTGTGCACTCTCCCCGGATTTGACATTTAACTGGGCAAAATGATCCAGCGCATCTGAGATATGTTTTAATACAGTGGTTTTATCTGAATTGCTTTCCATGCCCTTAAGGGACAGCGTGGCCGCTTTCAGGTCCTGGCTCGCCAATTGTTTGATCACCTGGGCAACCGTTTTCTTATCCGGGGCATCTTCAAGGCCGTTTGCCAGTTTTTTTTCAAAGCTCAGGCCCATATTCTTTATGATTTTAGGCAAAAATTGATCATCCCGCACATCGGATTTCAGGGAGAGTCCCATAAGAATATCATTGAGGACCG
>JAKSBO010000296.1 GCA_022361095.1 Desulfobacterales bacterium
AACCCATGGAATGAACAAAATCATTTATGCGATTCCTTTCACTTCGATCATTGAACAAAATGCTGAAGTTTTTCAAAATATCTTTGGACAAGACTCGGTGCTCGAACATCATTGCAGTTACAAGGAATCGGAAGAACCGGAGGAGGCCGCATATAATAGGCGACGCGGCTTGGTTACAGAGAATTGGGACAGCCCGATCATTGTTAGCACCAATGTTCAATTTTTCGAATCTTTCTTTAGTAACAAGTCATCTCGTTGCCGTAAATTGCATAATATTGCCCGTAGTGTCATTGTACTGGACGAAGCCCAGGCAGTCCCTACAGATTATCTTGAGCCCTGTCTTGCCGCTCTTCGGGAATTGGTCGATCACTACGGCTGTACCATTGTTCTATGCACTGCTACCCAGCCGGCTTTTGATGACACAAGCAGTTTACGTACGGCCTTGCCAAAACTTACAGAGATAATAGATAACCCGGATCAAATTTTTTCAAAATTAAAACGCACCAAAGTTACCTTTATCGGGGAAAAAACGGATGAGGAAGTTGCAACGCTTATAAATTATGAGAGCCAGGCGTTGTGCATTGCGGCGACCAAAGCTCAAGCCCGGGCAATATTCAATCTTTCGAGTAAAAATGCTGCTGGGGTTTTTCATTTATCAACGAATATGTACCCACAGCATCGAAAACAGATACTAAAAAAAATAAAGGAACGTCTAAAAGAAAATAAAAAATGTGTCGTGGTTTCGACCTCTCTTGTGGAGGCAGGGGTTGACCTGGATTTTCCGGTGGTTTTTCGAGCCATTGCTGGTTTGGATTCCATTGCCCAGGCGGCCGGTCGTTGTAATCGTGAAGGAAAGATGGAAGATCTTGGCCAGGTTTTTGTTTTTGAGCCGGAAAAAAAGCCTCGTATGCCCTGGCTTAATCGCTGCATTTCAAAAACAGCAGAAGCAATGCGCAGTATGTCGGACTGTGATCCCATGAATATCACGGTCATGCGCCGCTACTTTGAACTGCTTTATAACATAGAAAACTTAGATAAAAAACAAATCATGCGCCGATTGAATCCTAAAAGACTTGATAAGGATCTGCTGTTTCCTTTTAAGGAAGTTGCACAAGCTTTCAAATTCATTGAAGAAGATACGGTCGGTGTTGTGATCCCCAGGGAACCAGAGGCGCACAACCTGGTGGAGCAACTCAGGCACACTGAATTCCCAGGCACTTTGCTTAGAAAGCTGCAACCATATCTTGTTGCTGTCCGGACCAGAGAATATACCCATTTGTATACAGGAGGAGCAATAGAATTAATTCATGGCGAGATTCCAATATTACAAAATGAGGCGGCTTATAGTGACGATGTGGGTTTAATTGTGGAAAAAGGCGAGACCTGGAATGCAGATGATCTTATTATTTAAATTACCGAGGAGGAGTTATGGCATTTGGAATCAAGTTGAAAGTCTGGGGTGACTATGCCTGTTTCACCCGCCCGGAGATGAAAGTGGAACGTGTCTCTTATGATGTTATGACACCGTCTGCAGCTCGAGGTATTCTTGAAGCGATTCACTGGAAACCTGCCATTCGCTGGGTTATTGACAAAATACACGTTCTGTATCCCATCAAATTTGACAATGTCCGTCGTAATGAAGTGGCATCTAAAATTTCTAAGCCTAACCCTGCAACGGTTATGAGCAAGGAAAAACGTCTTTATTACCTTGTCGATGACGGCAAAAACCGGCAGCAGCGGGCAACCACACTGCTTAGAAATGTTGCATATATCATCGAGGCTCATTTTGAAATGACAGATAAAGCCGGTACTGATGATGATGAAGGCAAGCACCTGAGTATCTTTAACAGACGGGCGCAAAATGGACAATTTTTTCATCAGCCTTGTCTGGGTTGCAGAGAGTTCCCAGCCTCTTTCGAACTGATAGAGAAAGAGATCCCGGCCTCATACTACAAAGGGCATACTAAGGACTTAGGATATATGCTGCTCGATATCGACTTCAATAATAAACGGACACCTTTATTTTTTAAAGCTGTTATGGAAAACGGAATCATATGTCCGCCGAATCCTTTGTCTTTGGAGGTGAAATCATGATTCTCCAAGCGCTAAACAGTTACTATGAAAGAGTGGCTGCGGATACCGACTCTGATATGCCCCCGTTTGGAACCAGCATAGAAAAGGTCTCTTTCGCCCTGATTATTGATGATTACGGAGCGCTCAAAGGTGTGGATGATTTAAGGGAACAAAGTGGAAAAAAGCTGCTCCCCAGAAAGATTCCTGTTCCCGCTGCAGTTACCAGAACATCCGGGGTAAAGGCCAATTTCTTATGGGATAAAGCAGCTTATGTGTTTGGTGCTGATGCTGATGGCCCTACGGATGATAATAAATCACGGTTTGAATCTTTCCAGGCCTTACTCCGGGAAGTGTGTCAAGGCATTGAAGATAGCGCCGTCAACTCAGTATTGGCCTTTCTCCAACAATGGGACAGAATGAAAGCTGAATCTGTGCTTGCACAATATCATCCTTGGGATGATCTATCTAACGCAAATTTTGTGTTCCGGCTGGA
>JAKSBO010001106.1 GCA_022361095.1 Desulfobacterales bacterium
AGCCATGTAACCGTTGGCGCTGGGATCAGGTGTACGGAACTCAAGGCGTTTTGCCTTGGGAGATCCGGAGTACATGGGCAGACGGATGGCAGCAGAACGGTTCCGGCTGGAGTAGGCCAGCTTGATGGGCGCTTCAAAACCGGGGACCAGACGCTTGTAGGAGTTGGTGGTGGGGTTGGTCAAGGCGCACAGGGCTTTGCAGTGTTTCATGATGCCGCCGATGGCGTACAGGGCGTTGTCGGACATGCCGGCATATTTGTTACCTGCAAATGTGGGCTCGCCGCCCTTCCAGAAGCTCATGTGGGTGTGCATACCGGTACCGTTGTCACCATAGAGGGGTTTGGGCATAAAGGTAACGCAATGTCCGTATTTTGCCGCCACATTTCTCAATACATATTTGAACCAGGCAAGCTTGTCACCCATGTTCAGCAGGGAGTCAAACCGAAGGTCAACCTCAGCCTGGCCGGCAGTAGCAACTTCGTGATGCTGGCATTCCATTGCAATACCCAGGTTTTCCAGGGTCAGCATCATCTCGGTTCTCATGTCTTGATATTGATCTGCGGGGGGCAGGGGGAAATAACCGTGTTTGGGTTTGATTTTGTATCCCAGGTTGGGTTCGGATCCGTCACCGGTGTTCCAGTGTGCTTCCGGGGAATCAATTTCAAAAAAGGAAGCATGGGGATCTGAAGAGTAACGGATATTGGAGAAGATAAAAAACTCGGGCTCGGGGCCTACAAAAATGGTGTCGCCGATGCCGGTGCTTTTGATATAAGCTTCAGTTCTTTTGGCAATACCGCGGGGATCCCTGGAGTAGCCTTCTCCGGTGATGGGGTCATGGATGTTGCCGATAAGAACCAAAGTCGGCACTTTAAAAAACGGATCAATTTTTGCCGTACCGGCTTCGGGAATTACGTTCATGTCGGAGTTATCAATGTTCTGCCACGCTCTCATGGAAGAACCGTCAAATCCGAATCCATCTTCAAATGCAGCTTCCGTCAACTCTGATACAGGTACGCTGAAATGCTGCCAGGTGCCGATAAAGTCCATGTAGCGGACATCAACGACTTTAACGTCGTTCTCTTTTGCCATTGCCAATACTTCTTTTGGTGTCATGTTTCTACCTTTCTATCTAAAAGTTACTATGGGTTTATCCTGATTTTCAGGTTTGGGATAATGATCGTAAAAACACCCTAAGCGTTAAATTGCATCATCTCCGCTTTCTCCGGTTCTGACCCGGATAGCCCCTTCAACCGGCAGCACAAAAATCTTACCGTCACCGATTTTCCCGCTGTTTGTTGCAGACCGGATAGTTTCCACGGTTTCGTCAAGTCGGTCGTCGGTTACAACAATCTCAAGTTTGATTTTCGGAACGAAATCTACAACATATTCCGCCCCGCGGTATATTTCCTTGTGCCCTTTCTGGCGGCCGTATCCATTCACTTCCGTAACGGTCATGCCGTAGATGCCGATTTCGCTCAAGGCCTCTTTGACATCGTCCAGCTTAAAGGGTTTAATAATTGCCTCAATTTTTTTCATTTATGACCTCCTTTGACTGTATCTGTGGAAGACGGTTAATAATAGCGTTTTTTATTTGATTCAATTTTTCTTCGGACTCTATTTTCTGGTCTCCTTCAATATCCCGGACGTAAAAAACATCAATCACCTGATCCACCTTGGTGGCGACCATGGCGACATTAACGTTGATGCCGGACCGGTATAAGGTGTTTGTAATGGCAAACAAGAGCCCCGGAAAATCATAGGTTAAGACTTCAATAATGGTAAAAAAACTGGATGTTTCATTGTCAATGCGGACCTGGTTCTCTTCGGGCCGGCTGCCGCTGGATATGGTCACTTCAGTGGGAATTTTTTCAAGTACGTTATCCAGATAGTGGTCATCTTCAAGGGCCATGCTTAAATCCTGCCCTGCCTTTTCCCATTTTTCCTTTTCAAAAAGCCGGTCCTGGGGAGGGCGGACATTAAAGATATCCAGAAAATGCCTGTCCCCGAGAAAATAGGCCTGGGAACCGACAATATCAATATTGTTCTGGAAAAAGAC
>JAKSBO010000518.1 GCA_022361095.1 Desulfobacterales bacterium
GCCCAAAATCATGCTGTTAAAAAGCATCTTGAATCCATTCTCGGCAAACCCCTTGTCAAAGACGAACATGCCATGGTTTATGGCGCTATGGGCGCAGCGTTGTGTCTTGCGGATGATATCAAAAATATCCGGGAATCTGCCCGCCCGTTTGATGATGTCTGCAACTTTTTTCTGGAAAAAACAAAAACAAAAGAGAGTCTTAACCCTGCGCTTCACCTCACCCTGTCTAATTATCCCGACTTCTCATCCGTCACAACCCTTGATTTTGAGTCTGTTGAAATTGAAATATTCAGACCGGTATTTGAAGGTTTGACGGTTAAAGGCTATTTAGGACTTGATGTGGGGTCCACCAGCACTAAAAGTATTATTATTGACCAGGATGGAGAGCCTGTTGCCGGATTTTACACCCGGACCGCATCAAGGCCTGTGGAAGCGGTACAGCGCATATTTAAAGCCTGTGATCATCTGATGAATGAAAAAAAAGTGGTTTTCCGGATCCAGGGATGTGGGACCACCGGCTCAGGACGGCGTATTTCCGGCAAAATCATCGGTGCGGATTTAGAACCCGATGAGATCACGGCCCATGCTACAGCAGCCGTGAATCTCCACCCGGCTGTGGATACCATCATAGAAATCGGGGGCCAGGACGCCAAATTTACCCTGGTAAAAAACGGCCAGGTGACCTCATCGGTTATGAATACGGTTTGCGCCGCAGGTACCGGCAGCTTTATTGAGGAACAGGCCATGCGCCTTAACTGTCCGTTATCCGAGTATTCCCACAGAGCCCAAGGGATTCAAGCACCTGTATCCAGCGACCGTTGTACTGTATTCATGGAAAGGGATATAAATTATTTTTTTGCCGAAGGGTATGGAAAAAATGAGATTCTGGCATCTGTGCTTCATTCGGTACGCGACAATTACCTGACCAAGGTCGCTAACATTGCCCAAATTGGCGACCGGATTGTTTTCCAGGGCGCAACGGCCAGAAACAAAGCCCTTGTGGCAGCCTTTGAACAAAAATTAAATAAACCCATCCATGTATCCCGATATTGCCACCTCACCGGGGCTCTGGGTATTGCGTTGATGGCCAGGCAGATGAAAGAACAAGGCGGGTTGTCCGAATCAAAATTTAGGGGATTTAATCTGTGGAAAGACCCCATTCCCGTGCGTCAGGAAGTGTGCCGGCTTTGTACCAACCATTGCAAAATCACCAGTGCTGAAGTAAAAGGAGAGACGCTGGCCTATGGCTTTTTGTGCGGCAGGGACTATCAGACGAAAAAACGGGTAAAGTCTGCCGGCCTTCATGACCTTTTGGGCATTAGAAAACAAGTCCGCAACGGCATCCTTACCGAACCGCCCGTTATTAAAGATATTGAAAAAAGAATAACCATTGGGCTGCCCAATGCGCTTCACATGGCCCAGGACCTTGATTTCTGGGAATTTTTTTTCAAGGAACTTGGATTACAAGTGGTGACCAGCCGCAAGTGCACGGCCCCTGTCAAGACAGGCCAACAGATTGCCGGTGCAGAATTTTGTGCGCCTTTCCTTGGGCTGCACGGCCATGTGCAATATCTTGAGGAACGATGTGATTATATTTTTCTGCCCTTCTATTTTGAAGATAAAACCAGCGAAAAAGGCTTTCGCCGGCACCACTGTTACTATACACAGTTTGCACCGGCAATTATAAGCCGCCTGACAAAACCGAGAAAAATCTTGTCTCCCATGGTCAAATATCTGTATACGAGTTTTTATACAAAAAAGCAGCTATATGACACATTAAATAAAATCGGCGCACAACGCTCCTTTTTTGACATATCATCCGCCTGGGATCGGGCATTGTCCGCCCAAAAAGATATGGAGACCGCGCTTACCGGATTGTGGGCGTCCCAAAGGTCTGTAGATAAATCCAACGTGCTGTTGCTGGGTCGCCCATATACGGTGCTATCGCCTGCGATGAACAATAACATCCCAGGTATTTTTGCCAATCTGGGCATCAAAACCTTTTTCAATGACATGATCGACCTGGAAGGTGTTGATTATTCGCCCATTGAACCATTGCTCAAGCAGATTCACTGGAAACATGCGGCACAAAATCTAAAAGCAGCCTTTGTTGCCGCCACAACCCCAAATCTGTATCCGGTTTACATCTCATCTTTCAGATGTGCGCCGGATGCCTTTGCCGTTGATTACTTCAAGGAGATCATGGCATCGGCAAACAAGCCTTATCTGGTACTTGAGCTGGATGAACACGACTCCAGTGTGGGATACGAAACCCGTATTGAAGCGGCTGTTCGGGCGTTTGAAAATCACAGGCACCGGGATCTGCCGTCACAACGCACAGATGGATCTTTATTTGCCCCCAAATTTGATAAAAGCATTGGCCCCAAGACCGTCATTTTCCCCAACTGGGACGCCATCTCAGGCCACCTTATTATCAATATTTTTAAAAATGAGGGATATAATGCCATATTGATGGAAGAGAACCAGGAGACACTTAAAAAAGCGCTTCTGACAAATACCGGACAATGTCTACCCCTCAATGCCGTGGCATCGGGGTTTATCCACACTGTAGAAAAAAACGGGTTATCCCCGGAAGACACTGTTTTGTGGTTGAATCACTCCGATATTGCCTGCAATATAAAATTGTATCCCTACCATATCCAAAAAATTTTGACCCGTCATGGAAAAGGTTTTGAAAAAGCCAGGGTCTATTTAGGAGAGCTTTCTTTGTTTGACCTGGGGTTCAAGGCATCAACCAATACCTATTTTGCCTATATGTTTGGCGGACTTTTCAGGAGCATCGGGTGTAAGATCAGGCCCTATGAAATAAACAAAGGGCAAACCAATGCGGCGTTGCGCACCGCAGGCTCAATTATGGGCACGGCGTTTCTCACCGGCGGATCTAAGGAAAAGGCCCTTAAGGAGATCATGTCCATATTTGAACAAATCCCCGTGAACAAAAAAATCCGACCCAAGGTGGGAATATTCGGAGATCTCTATGTCAGGGACAACCGAATAATGAATCAGAATCTGATCCAATTTATTGAGGATAATGGCGGAGAGGTAGTAACCACGCCATATTATCAATATGTTCAGATCATTGCCAATGCCTATTTTAAAAAATGGTTCAAAGAGGGAAAATACCTAAGCCTGATTTCAAACAAAGCCCTTCTGGCAGCGGTAAGAACCATGGGAAAAAAATATTACCCGTTTTTTGCACCGTTTTTTAATGAAACGGAACTTAAGGTAAATGCATCCTATGAACATATACTTGACACCTACGGCATGCTGCCCGAACATACCGGTGAGTCCATGGATAACCTGCTGAAAATCCACTACATGGTCAATGAACATCCGGATTTAGCCCTCCTGGTTGCCGTCAATCCGGCATTTTGCTGCCCCGGTCTTGTGACCGAGGCAATGGCCTCACAGATTGAAAAAAAGGTCGGAATCCCCATTATCAATATTACCTATGATCTGTCCGGAGGCAACAAAAACAAAGTGGTGGTGCCCTTCCTGAAATATCTGAGAACACCCCCCTATTCCCAGAGCCGGAAGGCCTCGGTCTGACGCTTGGCCGGGAGATACGCTCTAATTTCAGGATATCTTTTTAGAAAATTATTCTGGAATTGAATACGTTTAACATTCAACCTGTTGTGAGAATCAACAGCCCTGCGGTAACGGAAATAATATTCATCATAATTTTTTAGATGAATTGTACTTTCCGCCTTGGTTATAAGATCAAAATTTTGGTAACAAAAGCGCAGCAGAGTTTCGAAATTATCCAAATAATTTTCAAGGCTTTTAAAATGGACAATCACAATGCGGTTGCTGTAGAATCTTTGAATTTCATACACCCACTGAAGATCCTTTTGGATGAAAAAATCCCTGTGTTTTTCAACAAACTGGACCAGTTGCTTAATAGCCACCTGGTTATCGTTCATGGCCAGGCGAAGTTCACCGATAAATACAATGGTTTGCTTAAGCTTTTCTACTTTTGACTGCACCTTGGAGCGCTGTTCAAGTTCAACTAAATCATCATCCAAATTCTGGGTGGTCAGTTTAAGAATTTCACTGTAGCGGATCAGTTGCCGGGTAACAGGGGGCAAATTATCATATTTATATTCCGCCTTCATTTTGGAATAGATATGAAATTCGCCGACAACCACAAAAAGAAAGCAACCCAGAAAAATCAAATATAAAGTCAGACGCTTAAATTTTCTGGATTTAAATATAAAATACGGGGTGGTTACAGGTGCTGCAAATACAACGGCAGCCCACCATTTAGGAAGGTTCCGGCGCCGGCATTCAACAAACATTAGACCGGATAAAATCACAATAAAAGGGAAATAAATATAATACACAAGTTTAAATTTCCTATGTGTTTAATTTTTCCTATGGCCTTTAACGGTATACCCCATACCGTTGGACGTCAATGTAACAGCACCCATCATATCCGTTCGAAAAATTGAGATCTTGTTCTGCCGATACCGCTGTAAAACCGTCCGGCTGGGGAATTTATGCCTGTTCATATAGCCGCACGATATTATAACGCCTGACGGGCTTACCTCATCAAGGAAAAGCGCACTTGAACTGGAGCAACTACCATGGTGGGGTGCCATAAGGATATCTGATTTAAGGCTAAACGTCTTTTCATGTACAAGCTCCCTTTCCCTATTTTCTTCAATATCGCCTGGAAAGAGCATGGAAAAGAATAAATAATCGATCCGGGTAACAAGACTATTGTTGTTTTTATTACGCTTTAAGTGCGGGCTTTTTCCAAGAATATCTATCCTGACCTGATTCCATGAAAGCCGACAGGGGTCAAGATCTGGTTTTATTATTTTTACACCTTTTTTCTCAGCGGTACGCATCAAATTTTTAAAAACTTCAGAA
>JAKSBO010000284.1 GCA_022361095.1 Desulfobacterales bacterium
CAGCATGCCCAAAATGGACTTGATCATCCTTTCGGCCACATATTGAGCAGGGCAGATACCATATCTGCCCTGCAATTTGGAGCAAACGATGATCAAGGCCCCTAAATAACGGCCATGGGCCGACCTGGTCTATCAACACCCAGGCTCCCCACAACAAAACATGAAATAAACTTAGTAGCTTATTGGTACTTTCATATAAACAGCCACGGGCTGGCCTGACATATCATCTGCCAGGTACAGCCCACAACAAATATTGAAAGATCTGAGCAGCTTACCCAGACTTTCTTATAAAACAATAAACATTCTGCACCTTTCAAAACATTATATTTCCCCGCCCCTGAAAAGTGTGACACAGTTCACTAAAAACCAGTGACACGCTTCATATTTCTCTATCTTTGGATTGGATAATATGTACTTCAGACTATCCGTCAGCCAGCCCAGCATCTAATAAAGGCAGGCGGGCAGAGAAGGAAACCCCAAGAAAAAGGAGAGGAGCAAAACCATGAAATTAACAGTGGATGTAACATTCGATGATTTCAAGGAGGCGAAGCGTCCTGAAGCACAACTCTATGTTTTCGATTCCCAGAAGCGGCTTGTCGAGACAAAGCGCATGACCGGCGCCAAGGGCGGTAAGCTCGAGATTGAGCTGCCCAAACGGCTGAAAAACCAGAAGCTAAAGGTGGTCGTCGGTCCCCGGATACACCGGAAAAAGCGGGACGACAGGCGGTGTACCGCCAAAATGCTGCCCGGTGGCATCCAGCCGGAAGAGCGCGTTTCCACAGCCATGTTGTTGAAACGGGGAGGCGTGGAAAAAGTGGTCCGCGCCGGAGCAAAGGACGCGATCACCCAAATAAACGTCGTGCATGGGGATCTTCAAAAATGGATTTGGTGCAATTGCACGGTGAAAGGACGGCTGGTAAAGGAGTTCACCTTGCCCGACGGAACGTCCAAGGCGCTTGGCGTCTGCGGTGCATGCATCTACATCTGGGAAGTGGATGCCGTTTTGCATGTCATCGAAAAACTCCCGGATATTGAACTGATCAGAGTCCGGGACGAACTTATAGAATTACTGGAGAAATGGCCGCCGATACCGTGGCCGCCCGATCCCTGGCCGCCCTATGTGAAAGTACCGGACATCCCCTGGTATCCCCAGCCTGATCCGGTTGCCATGCTGCGCCCGGATTACACCGAAGTTTTCCGGGCAAACGTACCGGTGGGAGAAAATATTAAAATGAAAACGCCGGGGCCTCGCACAGGGTTACGCGAGGCTCAAAAGGCAATCGGGCTCAAGAAAATGGAAGAGTTTGAAGCTGTCTTTTCAGCACCGTCCCCAGTGAGCCTGCGCCGGGAAATGCGCATCATGGCACAGGCGCTGATTCCCTACCTCTGCTATCTTCCCTGGATATACAGATATTTCACCAAGGACTTTCTTACCTGCACCTGTACGGATGTCAACGGGTATTTTGAAAGGGAGATCACCTATACCTGCAGCGGCGACAAACCCGATCTTTACTTTACGGCCCACCAATGCATCGACGGCAATTGGGTGACACTCTATAATCCCGGGCTGCCATGCCATGTTCACTGGAATTATATATGCGGCACCGACGTGCGCCTGGTGACCGGCGAACCGGGTGCCAGGGTGTGTGCGGGCGGGACTGAAATAGACCCGCCACCAGGAACAACCGCATGGGTAGAGCCCCATGGCATCGGCGGATTCAACCTTTCCCAGATCAACAGCCAGGGGCGCGTCAATTATTATGATGGCGGCCACGAAATACAAAATGCGCCTTTCGGATCGACCATCGGATTTAAAATGGGGCGCAGCAACACCATTCCCAGCGAGGAGGTATACTACTACCGGTTTCAATACCGACAGGGAGCATCCGGGAACTGGCATGAATTTACCGCCCCGGTGACGCGGCACTACATCCACGAAGAGAACAATGAAATAACCTTCCCGGTAGTGACACTCGGTCCCGTATCTATGGGTGACAAGCATCTTTACCGCTTTAAACCGGACACGCCCAAAGAACTTGACGGCAGCCTGGATGCCACCTTTGACTATTGGCCGGAAGACAATTGGTTCTCCTCGGACCAGTATTCGGCATACCTCAACACCCCCAACCTGCCCGGCGGCCCGGATTCGGCCCATGGCCTCTACCAGATCAAAATCACGGTATATGATTCAGATGGAAACATCGTAGATCCGGACGCGCCTGATCCGGCGTTCAAGTTCATCATGCCCACGGCACCCGATTCCGCTTCCGAAGCCACGCCGACAGATGACGCACCGGATGCATATCGGGACGAAGAAGGTTTCATATTCAACATCTCTATCGACAACCGTCCGTGCCGCGCCGGCATCGACTTGCCCGTGGTTGGCGGAGAGGTCATAGACGAAACCATGCCCGAGGAATATGCCTGCGGTTTTCTGCGGTATGAAGCAGGAGATGATGTATTCATCGCCTTTGACGCAACACAAGAGGGCAATAATGCCGAAGCCCGCTTCACCCTCAAGCGCGGCTATACCAAACTGGATGACGTGAGCATGGTCCGGGGCGAAATTGCCACAGGCCTTTCCGGTCCCCCTTACAACAACCCGTCAGACGGTGAATTCAGTCAGACATTCTCCCCGGCACAGCTTTTAGGCACCTGCACCAATGGGGCCTTTGCCGGGCACCTTTATGTTTTTGCCAAGGCGACCAACGGCTGGCACAGGCTTTCCGGCTATGATGCCGGTGACATGCGCGCCTTTGCTCTGGCCAAAGACGAGGAGGAAGACATCGAATAGGAGAAGGACCCTGGCGTTGCATCAACAACCACTGCAACATGGGGATTGACAACGTCAGGGCCTCTTTCAGTTATCGGATACAAAAAATGATAGGCCCAAAGGCCGGAATCTAAACCTGTCCGAGGAAAACAGCCTGGTCCCAAACCCGCCGGGCAATGCGGATGGTGGCCTGGTCCACCATGCGGCCGTCCACAGCCACGGCACCCCGGGAACGGTCATCTGCCGCGTCCAGAATCTTCCTGGCCCGCTGAATCTCTTCCGATGCAGGGGTAAACACCTGGTTAACCGTGCCAATCTGGTCAGGATGGATCACCCATTTGCCGTCACAGCCAAGGGCCTTGGCAAGCGCGGTTGATTTTTTCAGGCCGTGGTCATCCCTAAAGTTCCCAAAGGGGGCATCCAGGGCCATAAGCCCGTTGGCCTTGGCCGCCATGACCATGCGGCTGATCTGAAAATGCCACCGGTGACCGGGGTACACCTGTTCCTCGTTTTCTCCGTGGCCGGACAAAGAGACCAGGGCGGCACCGATGCTGGCCTGATAATCGGCAATGCCGAACGACAGGGAAGATAGCCTGGCATCGGCCGAGGCAATTTCATTAATCCGGGAAAGCCCCCGGGCCGTCTCGATACAGGCCTGGATCCGGATCTGCCTGGTTTGTTCCAATGCCATTTCAATGCCGTCCAGTAAACGGCCGGCAAAATGGATATCCGCCTCATGATTTACCTTGGGCACCACAACGGTTTCAAGGCGGTCACCGGCGGCCTCGGCCACCTGGACCAGATCTTTATAGGCAAAAGACGTATCCAGGCTGTTTATGCGCAGGGCGATACCCTTTTCCTTAAAATCCAAAGAACGAAGCGAATCAATAACCGTTTTACGGGCGGTCTCTTTTTCATCCGCCGGCACACTGTCTTCCAAGTCCAGCATGATGACGTCAACGTTGGAAGCCGCAGCCTTGGCATGCATTTTTGTCTTGTTTCCGGGTACGGAAATCAACGTTCGGCAGGGTCTATTCATCCTTGTTTTATTTTCCATGCGGCCAATTTAACAGGCGGTATTAGGGTTGTCAAATCCATAACCGGGCGGGACCTTGGGCACACACATGTGATCCCTGCCGGATCTGCCTTTGTGGGACGAACGGACGGACAGTGCATCATTTTCAGGAAACCGTTTCTAACGGCGGAGGTTTTAGAACATAACTTTTAGGGTCTCAAGCAAGTAAAAAATAGATTTTTCTTGACACGGCAGGTGATTCTACATTAGCTGAAGCAGGGTTTTTTGTTACACCCTGTGCCCACAATCCTGAAAACCTAGAAAAATCATAATCCCCCCACGGAGCGGTCCCATGTATTATCCTTTGAACATAAAAACCTGGTATGCGGCTTTTTTGCTTATAATTCTTATCCTGGGTGCAGATCCTTTGCATTCAGCCTCTGCCATGGCGCCGACCCCAAACATATTCATTGTTCCCCCCCGGCAAAATGCTGTGGCAGGCCAACCCACACATTTTACGTTGTTTATCCAAAACACCGGAACCGAGGATATCATTTCAAAGGATTACGGCTCGGTCATGGTCGCGCTGAAACTGGACGGCCAGGCCCAGGTAGTGGAGGCCATTGGTGTGGAAACCGGCCCTGACCGTATGATCACTGTGCCCGCCGGCGGATTCGCCAAACTGACCTATGAATTTAAGCTGCCCCGGGACATGGCCGGAACGGTGAGCCTGAGCCTTGAGGGTTTCAAGTCCCCCCCTGTGTTGTTCGCCGCCGGCCCCACTGTTCAACCCCAAGCCGGGGAAGGGGAAAATGCAAGCCAGGGCCAACTGGTTATCGGAGAGAAACAAGATGAATTCCAACCCTTTTTAAAGAATCTGTCGGCCTATGAGCCGGTCTATTTCCTGTTCGGGGCGGACCCGGGGCGGGAAAAAAGCAAATTCCAGATCAGTTTCAAGTACAAGCTGTTCAACGGGCCCTTTGACAGCGGGGGGCTGAACTCCCTGCTGGATGGATTTCATCTGGCCTATACCCAGACCTCTTACTGGGACCTGAAGTCAGATTCCAAACCCTTTGACGACTCCAGCTATAAGCCGGAATTGTTTTACCTGGTGCCCAAAATTGATTTAAACCTGCCATGGGTTAAGATTTTCGGGGTCCAGAGCGGTTTCCAGCATGAGTCCAACGGCAAGGGCGGGGATGATTCCAGGTCCACCAACTACATATATATCAAGCCGATTATGGCGATCTCTCTTTTTGACGAGGCCTACCTGACCGTTGCACCGAAACTGTGGATGTATGTGATGAATGAGGATGAAACAAACCCGGACCTGGCAGATTATAGAGGATATTTTGACTTGCAGGTCCAGGCAGGCGTGCCCATGGGGCTTTGCCTGGATACCCACACAAGGTGGGCGGAGGCTGGCCCCAGCATCCAGGCGGACTTAAGCTATCCATTGACCTCGTTTTTCAACAACGGCCTGAATCTCTACCTGCATCTTCAGTATTTCAACGGATATGCGGAACGGCTGAAGGAATATGACGCAAAAGAGGAAATTTTCCGGATCGGGTTTTCCCTGAGCCGCTAATCAAGATCTGTTTTATAAGAAAGTCTGGGTAAGTTACCAAGAACGTTCAAACTTTTTTGTGGGCTGAGCCTGGGAGCTGATATGTCAGGCCGGCCCATGGCTGTTGTTTTTTATTTCATAAACCAGATCGTCCGAGGCAAAATCCCTTGCGTGCAGCACATAATTATCAGAGGCTTTTTTCAGCCTCTGATCAATCTCTGCCTGATTCTCATACACTTTTTTGACTTTACCCGGGGACCCTGTAACAAGAGAATAAGGCGGAATGATTGTTTTTTCCAGAACAACGGTACCGGCCGCAATGACACTGCCCTGCCCGATCACGCTGTTATTTAAAAGAATGGCGCCCATGCCGATCAGGCAGCCATCCTCAATGGTTGTGCCATGGACACAGCAGTTATGCCCGATGGTGACGCCGTTTCCAATGATCAAAGGGGTCTGCCGGGCCACATGGCCCATGCAAAGATCCTGGATATTTGTGCGTTCACCAATCCGGATATACGCGACATCCCCCCTGATGACGGAGTTAAACCAGACCGAAGACGCCCGGCCGATGTGTACATCGCCTATAATTTTTGCATCAGGTGCAATATAAACGGATTCGTGAACTTTTGGCGTAATATTTTTATATGAATAGAGTGTCATAAAACCGCCCTTTTAACAAAAACGTGAACGGCCGGCGAAAGGGCCGGCCGTTCTAAAGGTTTGTTCACACAGAGGCTAATATGTAAATTTTTCCCGGAAAAAGGGAACCAGCTCATCGATTTTCATACGCTGCTGCTCCATGGTGTCCCGTTCCCGGATGGTGACGGCATTGTCGTCAAGGGATTCATAATCAAAGGTAACGCAATAGGGCGTACCGGCTTCATCCTGGCGGCGGTAGCGCTTGCCGATGGAGCCCTGGACGTCAAAATCCATGTTCAGGCCCAGTTGCTGTACCAGGGTATCAAACACAGACTTTGCATTGTCGGCAATCTTTTTGGCCAAAGGCATTACTGCAATTTTCACAGGCGCCAACTGGTTGTGAAGATGGAGCACCACCCGGGTATCCCCCTCTTTAATCTCTTCTTCTTCATAGGCGTCGCACAAAAATACCAGAGCGGAACGCTGGACCCCAAGGGAGGGTTCAATGACAAAGGGGATATATTTCTCTTTGGCAGCCTCGTCAAAATACTTCAAATCCTTGGAAGAGAACTCCATGTGCTGGTTCAGGTCATAGTTGGTCCGGGAAGCGATGCCGCACAATTCCCCCCAGCCGAACGGATACTGGTATTCAATATCGGCGGTGGCATTGGAGTAATGGGACAATTCGGCATCGTCATGGTCGCGGAACCGCAGATTTTCCGGGGTTACGCCCAGTCCCAGGTACCAGTCCATGCAGAATTGTTTCCAGAAGTCATGGAACTCAAGCTCCGTACCCGGTTTACAGAAATATTCAATTTCCATCTGTTCAAATTCACGGGTCCTGAACACAAAATTGCCCGGGGTAATTTCATTCCGGAATGCCTTGCCGATCTGGGCAATGCCGAAAGGGACTTTTTTGCGTGAGGTGGTCTGGACATTTTTAAAATTAACAAAGATACCCTGGGCGGTTTCCGGGCGCAGGTAGATATCTTTTCCTTCACCTTCAACCACACCCTGCTGGGTTTTAAACATCAGGTTAAAGGCTTTGGGCAAAGTCCATTCAAGGCTGCCGCACTGGGGACAGGTGATATTTTTGCCGTTAATGAAATCCAGCATATCCTGGGGCGGGGTCTTTTCTCCGGCCCAGTTGGCCGGCTGTTCATCAGAACCGTTGTCATGCTGCCAGTTTTCCACAAGCTTGTCGGCCCGCTCCCGGGATTTACATTTTTTGCAGTCCATCAGCGGATCGGAAAAACTGCCCACATGGCCTGAGGCTTCCCAGGTGGTGGGGTTCATGAGGATGGCGGCATCCAGACCCACCATATCAATGCGCTCGGTGACAAATTTTTTCCACCAGGCCTCTTTCAGATTTTTAAGCAGTTCAACCCCTAAAGGCCCAAAATCCCAGGCATTGGCAAGTCCGCCGTAAATTTCAGATCCCGGATATACAAAGCCCCTGCGTTTGCAAAGCCCAACGACTTTGTCCATCAATGTTGCTTCTTTTTTTGGTTTAGCCATTTTTTTACTCCATGTTCCCTAACCGCCCGGATGGTGTCCAGGGTCAGCCCGTTAATTTATCAATATTATACTTTAATAATAATCCATTGAAATTTTTACTTTTAAAAAGAGGTTGAATATACATGATTTTTATATTTTGCTGAACTGTTTTTTCAAATTTTTATACCGCGGGGAAAGGCATTGTCATAAATGCAAATGCAAACGCAAATGCAAAAACCGTTGAAATATTATTTTTTTCTCATAAAATAGTTATGCCTTCTCAATTAAAATGATCTGTGATATTGAATTACCAGATCAACAAAATGCGGAGAAAAAGTATTCATGGATGAAAAAACCCCCAGGAAAGAACCACCTCCCCCGCCTAAAATGAGCCCGTACGTATTTACCATCATGCTGCTCGGATTCGGGTTGTGGTGCTTTTGGGACGGATGGCTGAATTCAGACCCGGAGATGGCCGAGTATGCGCTTTTCAATCAAGTATTGAGCGCCGTATTGATTCCCTGGGCCATCTGGGATTTTTTCAACGTCAAAAAGAAATATAAGAAAAAATAATACCGTCGTTTTTTCTTTTTATCCGTATTCTCCCCTCCCACTCAGCGCCTCAGGAACAAGTCAGGATTACAAACGTTTGC
>JAKSBO010000088.1 GCA_022361095.1 Desulfobacterales bacterium
TAATAAAACAAAGGGTCATGCCCGAGATAAAGGGCAGTGTGAAGCCGTATTGTTCCGGGGCCATGAGTTTGATATCCCCGATTAACTCCCTGGGCCCGTCAAAGCCGGCATCTATTTCGGTGTAGAAATAGGCGCCCGAGTCAATGTCCCTTGCTTCAATGGTATCCACAATGGCATCAAACGTTGGGATGTGCCTTTCTCCCCAGGGACCGATCACCGTGGCAAATATCCACAGAAACGCCAGGGTTGACAGTAAAACAGCCCAGGCCTTTACCCTTGAATATGTTGTTTGGGTTTCCATCATTGGCCTCCTTTGGGTGTCTTTAGATAGTGGCGGTCAGATCCGGGAATACCAGGTAAAATACGATGTACGCCATGATCAGCGTCAGACACAGGTTAAAAGACTGACCAAATACATAGAGGATGAGCGGTTTGCCGCCGGAAAAGTGTTCTTTAAGTTCCCTGAAGTTGGTGGCAAGCCCAATGGAGACAAAGGAGAGGGTAAAAAACCACCCCCTGAAGAGGTCGCTCATGCCCTTGATGGTGCCCTGGTCAATCATGGTGGCGCCAAGCCCCGGGACCTGGCTGTTGTAAGCGCTGTAAACGGCAGAAAAAATCACGGAGGCCAAAATAAACCCGATAACGAATTTGGGGAACCGGTACCAGATTTCCATCAGGCCCACCTTGTGACCGGTCTCTTCGGCTTCCACCTTGGTGGCAAAATAAAGTGCCACAAAAAACGCCATCACACCGATGAGCACGTTCTGGATCATCTTAATGGTGGCGGCCACATTCAAAGCTTTTTCACCTAAAAAGGCACCGGCTGCCGCCACAGCACCCGTGGCGTCAATGGTCCCCCCCATCCAGGCACCGCCCAGCACCTGCATCTTGTCTGCCGGAAAAAATCCGTGGATCACGGCCGGCATCACAATCATCATAATGGAAGTAAAGACCAGGGAGAGGCCCACCGACAGCGTCAATTCCTCTTTTTGGGCTTTACACGCCGAGGCTGTGGCAATGGCCGCAGACACGCCGCACACGGACATGTCCGAACAGATAACCGCATTGAGACGCTTGGACGGAATTCTGATAATTTTCTGACCGGCCCAGTAGGTAACCAGCCACACAATAGGGGTAACAACCCAGGCCACAAAGATCCCTGCCGTGCCGATGGTGATAATTTTTTCAAACAGAATTTTGGCACCCAGCAGCACCAGACCGGTTTTGATATAATACTCCGTCTGGATGGCCGGCGTGACCCATTTGGGCGTTCCCACGGTATTGGAGATCAGCATACCAAAGAATATGGCCCAGGCCGCATATCCGATACCATAATGTTTCATGGTCGCCTGGGAGCTTGCCAGATAAGCAATAATACCGATGATGAAGATAAAAGAGAACGCCTTGATGAAAGCCGTAAAGCTGTTGCCCATGGCCTTGATGCCGATACCGAAGAAAACGGCAAAGAAAGCCCCTAGGCCAATCAGTTTGAACACCTGGTTATAAGGCTTGGCAGACGATACTTTTTTCTTGGCTTTGCCTTCCAGGAATTTGGCATTACGCCAATCCTGAATTGCCTTTTCGGCAATATCATTTAACGTCTGACGTTTAAAGCCCGCCGCTTCGGCAGCCTTTTCAGCGGCAACCGCAACGGCAAAAAGCCCTGTGGCCTCAAGTCTTGCCTTTTTGTACTTCTCTTCTGCCTTGGCCTTTTTAGCGTCCGCCTGTTCCTTGGACATAAAAAAACCGTCCAGGGGGTTGGATGTCCAGCCATGGGTCTTTTTAGTGACTGACGCGAGCCATTTGCCGGTGCTGCTGCTCTTGGCTTTTATCTTGGCTTTGGCATCGGAAAGCTCGTACCACGCAATGGTTTTAAAGGCTTGGGTTCGGTTGGCATCCGGGGCATATTCCGATTCTGCCGCCA
>JAKSBO010000159.1 GCA_022361095.1 Desulfobacterales bacterium
CACATCAAACTCATCACAAACCAGTTTCTTGATCAAGTCAATGGTTATGCGTTTTCTATTTCCATTCACGTTTTCAAGCACGCACCTGGCAAGTTCAAGATCAATGTTGCGTTTCATCAGCTGACCTCGGGTCACAACGCTTAACATGGCACTTTCAAGCTGACGGACATCATCACACGCTTCCTGGGCTATATATTCAGTGACAGGTGTAGGCAAAATACACTGAATGGCCTTGGATTTTTTATTTAAAATCTTTACCCGGGTGTTAAAATCCGGTGCTTTGATCTCGGTGACAACCCCCATGTTCAGCCTGGATTTCAGGTTCTCATTTAATTTAGGGATCTCATCAGGCCGTTCACAGCCTGAAAAAATAATTTTCTTATCTGCATCAATCAGATAGTCCAGGGTCATGGCAAGTTCTTTCTGGGTGGCGGATTTTCCGGTCAGAAAATGAACATCCTCCAGGATCAGCACATCACATTTAAGGCGGTATTTTTCTTTGAACTGGTCAATACTGTTGTTTCTCAGGGAATAGATCATTTCATTGGTAAAATCCTCGGCCGTGACATAAAAAACCCGCTGCCCGCCTTCATGGGTGAGCATATGGTGGCCGACGGCCTGGGACAGATGACTTTTACCAAGACCTGTCTTGCCCAAAAGAAAAAGCACACCGGTTCCGTTAAGTTTCCCCTGGGCCAGATATAAAGAGGCGGTATAGGCAAAGCTCGAATTATCCCCGACCACAAAGTCTTCAAAGGTAAAATTCTTTTTAAGCATACGTCCGCAATTAAATGCCGGTGTCATGCCGGGAAGCTGGGGGTGGAATTCAGGCGGAACACTGTCAGCTATGGGAATGACAGGCATTGCACCGACTGGTTTTTGTACACGGCTTTTTGGGGAGTGGCCTTTTTTAGCTTGGGCGGAACCGGACTTTACCGGACCGGATTTGTTTTTTTTCTTACCGACCTTGAATTCAATGCGTGCTTTTTTACCCAACCGTAAGAAACCTTCTTCAAAATAACCCAGATAGTTCTCTTTGAGCCGTTTGACATAGAAGTCATTGGGCACAGACAAAATAATAGCTTCAGCATCGTGGGCGGATAATTTCACAGGTTCAATCCACATTCGATAACAATGGTCTGGAACTAATTCTTTAATATGTGTTTTGACTTCTTTTAAAAACGAATCCATTAAACAATACACAGCCTTCCAAACAATACAAAGCAAAGCATAGCAACGCGGCTTAAGAGGTTTGATAAATAAGTGGTTATAGTGATTTTAGTATTTTGGATTATCTTTTATGCGAATATGATTTTTTGGTCAAATGGAATAAAGATAGTTAGTACCGGGTTAGAATGATGTGTGGTATATTTTTTTAACATATTGTTTTTATATGATTTTTTCTGTGGAACAAACATAATTCTTTCTAATTACAATAGGTTCGACAAATCCCTATTTTCAAAAGGTATTTTTTTAAAAATAAAATATTCGTAAAGAATGTAAAAAAATATTTTCTTTGATTTTTTACCATTTTCTTCGAATTACTCCAATTTTAAGAAAAATTTAAAAAAACCGGTCAACCCTAAAACTCATAAGCGTTTCACAATTTCGTCCCTGAATTTTATTTACACCCTGTTACGTCAATAGTATATTTTCAATTTTAACGTATAAATGAAAGCAATATCTAATTATGAATACCCGTTCACACCGTCCGATTCTTGGCATAACCATGGGAGATCCTTCAGGTATTGGGCCTGAAGTAATTATCAAAAGCCTTGCAGACCCTGAAATCTTGAGTTTATGCACCCCTGTTGTCCTAGGTGACACAGACATACTCAAAAAGGCGGACATTAACAACACAATCGTTCAAAAGTTAGCTGAAACAGACGAATTGAATTACGATTTCTCCAATCTTCACAAGGGGTTTTTGGTTAACCTCTCCGTCCTGGACCCGGATGTTACCGAACTCGGAGACCCCACCCCGGAAACCGGAAAGGCCATGGAAACCTATATTAACACCGGGGTGGACCTTGCCCTGTCAGGCGCCATTGACGCCCTGGTCACAGGCCCCATTACCAAAACCGGCCTGAAAATGGCCGGGTCTTCCTTTCATGGCCATACAGAATTGATTGCAGATAGAACAGGTACGGACAATTTTGCCATGATGATGGCAGGACCCCGCCTGAAAGTGGTTTTAACCACCATTCACATCCCCTTATCCCAGGTACCGGTTTTGTTAAGCAGCCGGGAGATCACAAGAATCATCAACCTCACCCGAAAGACCCTGGTCACAAGATTCGGCATCAAAAACCCACGACTTGCCGTGGCAGGCCTCAATCCCCATGCTGGTGAACAGGGCATGTTCGGCAGCCAGGAAGCGGATATCATTTTACCGGCAGTACAAAAGGCACAGGCCCAAGGATTCGACATTACAGGCCCCTGCCCGCCGGATACGGTATTTTTCCACGCGGTTGAGGGCCGTTTTGATGCGGTCATCTGCATGTACCACGACCAGGGGCTCATTCCTTTTAAACTGGTGCATTTCAGGGACGGGGTAAACACCACCATCGGGCTTCCCATTATACGCACTTCCGTGGACCACGGTACG
>JAKSBO010000379.1 GCA_022361095.1 Desulfobacterales bacterium
GCTCAATGTTAAGCTCGATCAATATGTTCTTGTCGTCACCAATACCGCCTGCTTTAACCTCATTGAGGATCTCACGTACCAGACTGGGAGCACCAGCACAAGCTGTAGCAATGTCTGCATCTGTGGGCTCTTTTTTGGTGAGCAGCGACGCACCGAGGATACGCTGCCCTTTACCACCGCCGCCGCCGATGGCCTTGAGGCGGATACGGGCACCGGGGTAGTTTGTGAACATTTCAACGCATTCCTTCTCTACCTGTCGGCAGAGCTCTTCAATGGAGAACAGATCAATCCCTTTGTCGTAGGAAGCCAGGAGAATGGCGTCAGCCAGCTCTTCAATGGACTGGTCGTCGTTACTCTCTACTTTCAGACCTTTGGCTTTGGTCAGAGCGAGCAGGGCTTCACGATTGGAGTGCTTGCTGATCAGAGTGCGGGCTGTAACATTGTCGATACCGGGGGTAACGGAAACATCCACGGAAAGGGCGGTTCTCTTGGCCTTATCCTTTTTACCGGCGCTGTGCTGCGTGGCAGAGCAGGGGCCGATGAACTTGAGACCGGCATCCTCAATAGCGGCAACGAACTCATCATCCTCAGCCATAAAACCGTAACCGGCAAAGATGGAGTCATAGCCGTTATCCTTGGCTGTCCGGATGATCTGGGTGATACGCTCAACACGCTCCTCCTTGGAGGTACCTGTGTAGTCGGGCACCCGGTGAACGCGGTTGTTGTCGGTGAGTTTGCGCAGCTCCGGGGAGACGGCGTTGGGGTAAACAATAGAGTCCTTCTCAGAGAGCAGGATGCCATAGTGAGTGATGCCCATCTCTTCATAAACGGTCATAGCTTCCATACGGATGGGGCCGCGGCCGACGATGAGAGGCTTGAGGTCTTCACATGCAAAAGATCTGACCCACTCAGAAGAGGACTCGCCGAGACGGCGGTCTCGGTGAATCAGAGGGTTGTTTGTATAGTTGTCAACATTTAGTGCCATTGTATTTATCTCCAATTGAAACCTTGATTGCTTCCATTTGATGATCGAGTTTCACTCTATAGTTATCAGCTGAACTTTAATGGAATTCGCGCTGAACATCCTGCCACCTGGAAGGCTCGTAGTGGCGGAGCAGGAAGTTGAGGTTCTCACCCAGAACCTTACGCAGGTCTGTAGGCATCACCAGAGAGGAGATGGAACCCAGGGCAAGGCCCTCTTTCGGGTTCATCAGCTCTTTCTCGTAACGCAGGTTGAGTTCTGCTTCCTGGGCCTTGAGCCACTCGGCAGCTTCAAACTCTGCCTCTGCCTTGGCAGCTTCACTTTCCATACCTGCGGATGTGCGGGCTGTGATGGCATCTTGAATCATACCGGCAACGGCACCTCGCACCTTGCGCAGCTCCCCTTTGTAAACAAACTCCTTACCCGCAGGACCCATAACCGCCAGACTGGTGGTGGGCAGGGCAAGGACAAGATCCGCACCTGTGGGGTAGTTGTTGTAGGAGGCGTAGGCCCCACCAAAGGCGTTACGCAGGATCAGCAGGATACGGGGGGTACGAACATCAACAATGGAGTCGAGCATGGAGCGGCCTGCCTGAACAATACCGCGCGCTTCCTGCTCACGACCGGGCAGAAAGCCTGTGGTATCTTCCATGAAGATCAATGGGATGTTGTAGATGTTACAGAAACGGACAAAACGGGCGATCTTACCAGCAGCGTCGCAGTCGATTTGACCGGAATCAACAGCAGAGTTGTTGGCAACAAAGCCGACAACATTACCATCTAGGCGGCCAAAAGCGGTAATGGCTTCGCGGGCGCGGCCGGGCTGCAGCTCAAAATAATCGCAATGGTCACAGATTTGCTGAATGATGATGGAGACATCAAAAGGTGTGTTAAAACCGGTCGGGGAGTTAAAGGCTTTCTTCAGCAGGGTGTTGATCTCCCAGGTCTTACGGCTTAAGGGATCACTGGTCTCCTGGAAAGGTGCCATGCTGGAGTTGTTGTCCGGGATATAGCTGAGCAGGCGAATTGCGGTACGCAGAGCTGCCGTCTCATCAGGCACCGTCAGGTCGGCAACACCGGAAGCCCCGTGAACCTTGGGTCCACCCAAATCCTCAGGGGAGATATCCTCACCGAGAACAGACTTGACAACACCGGGGCCGGTGAGACCGAAGAAAGTGTCGTCAGGCTGGATAACAAAGCTGCCCTGACGGGGGAGGTAAGAACCACCACCAGCATTGAAGCCGAACATGCACATGATGGTGGGGACAACACCGCTGATCTTACGCAGGGCAGTGAACGCCTCAGCGTATCCGTCCAGACCACCTACACCAGCAGGAACAAAAGCACCGGCAGAGTCGTTCATGCCGATAACAGGAATCCCTTTTTCACCAGCCATCTTGAACAGTTTGGCCAGTTTCATACCGTTGGTGGCGTCAATGGAACCGGCACGCACAGTAAAATCATGGCCGTAGAGTGCAACGTCACGCCCCTTGATATTGAGGATACCGGTTACCAGAGACGCACCATCAAGGTTTTTACCCCAGTTCTGGAACAGAATATTGGGCTCTTCCTGGGTGAGAACATTGATTCTCTCCCAGACCGTCATCCTCTTTTTGAAGTGCTGCTTCTCAATCTGTGCCACAGCAACAGATCTGACGGGGCGCTGGATGAGCTCATGGCCCTCCTGCATAACCTCTTCGTAACCGCCAGCCTTTCCGGCAATCTCGCCGGGAATGGTAAAGTCTACTTTTTCAGGTGGAGCCAGGGGGTTGTCAAGTGAAGGTGTAATCATTTTTTTGGACATTTCAGCCATCCCTTTATTGATAAATAAATACAGTGTTGAAAAAAAGGGGAAACAGTTTCTCAACCGGTCTATTTCATCATGGACAATATACATTTCAGCGGCAGAATTGATGCTGAAGATGCCCTTTGCCGCTGTAAATTAGCGTTTGTTAGCGTTGTAACAAAGCAAAAATCCGCGCAATTGTCAAGTAAAATCAGGCCTTGGCAGGGGTGAGCAACTATCTGATATATAAAGAAAAGGGGGTTTGGTTTCGGTAAGGCTCTGTTCCCTTTATATGTTGAAAATAGATTAAAAGTGAATGATTAAAGTATTTTATCTTATTATCATCAATATTTATCAATCGACATTGAGCCGTTGAATTTAAAAAAATTTGAATATACCCTCGTTGCACGATCATCAACACATACAGAGGGGCAAACATTGGAAACCGTCAAATGTAACAAATCTGCATGTTGAGTGAGAGAAAACCACTAATTAACCACGATTACAGATAGTATTTAGGGTGTTTTCTGTAGTATAAAGGCCGATGTTGGTCAAATTTATAAGAAAGTCTGGGTAAGTTGCTCAGATCTTTCAAGCTTTGTTGTGGGCTGTACCTGGCAACTGATATGTCAGGTCAGTCCGTGGCTGTTATAAGAAAGTCTCCAGCAAGCAACTGGATTCTTTCTATCTTTGTTGTGGGCCGTGGCCTGGGTGATGATAGGCCAGATCGGCCCGTGGCCGTTATAAACAATGTGGAGGCAAGATATGGAAATACTAAAGATCGATCATCTTGGAATCGCGGTTAACAGTATTGATGAAGGTAACAAATTCTGGTCAGATATATTAGGGCTCAAGCTTGAAGATAAGGAGACCGTTGAAGAGCAGAAAGTAACCACCGCATTCTATCCTTGCGGGGATAGTGAAGTCGAGTTGCTTGAGTCTACCTCACCTGATGGGCCAGTAGCTAAGTTTATCGAGAAAAAAGGTCAAGGCTTCCAGCATGTTGCTTTCCGCGTGGCTGACATCGAAGAAGCACTTGCAGAGTTAGAGGAAAAAGGAGTGGCTCTTATCGATAAAAAACCACGTCGCGGTGCTGGAGGTGCTCAGATTGCTTTTCTGCATCCAAAGGCCACCGGCGGTGTTTTAGTTGAACTCTGCCAACGAGACTAAAATTTGAACCCTTTGTGATGGGCCCTATGGGCACCAGCCGGGATACGAGTTCTCTTTTAGACGCTGATTATTTAAAACACAACAAAGGGATGGTTTGACAACCATCCCCCTGTGCTTATTATAGTCATTGCCGGATTGTAATCTGGAACCACTATAATGAGGAGAAAATAATGGCATTTGAAACCAAAGAAGAACTGCTTGAAAAATATATGAAAATGGACAAGCCCAAGTGTCCCCACTGCAATGAGGAGATGACGCTGTGGGAGATTCCGCCCATCAACTTTTCCGATGGCCTTGGGTGGCAGACGCCCTATCTGTTTGTCTGTTTTAACGATGCGTGTCCTTCCTACAAACAGGGATGGGAAAATCTGATGGAATCCATGGAAGCACCGGCTTCTTATCGTTGTTTTTGCGAACCGGGCGCCGGCCATTTTGAATATATGCCCGTATTCAGTCCCATCGGCGGGACCGGTTCCGTTATGGATGATGCGGCCCTTGTGGCCGAACAAGAAAAAAAAGAACTGCTGAAACAGACATTTTCCGTTCTCACGGATTATTATATTAACAAAGATTGGGATGAGATTCTAAAGATCTGCCTGGATCCCAATATCCCGCCTAAGGCGAGGTTGAAAGCGGCAGACATGGTGGCCGAGTTAGGAGATGCCACGGCTGTGGAGCACCTGATTAACCATAAGTTCCCGACCCCTGTATTACAGGACGGGGTGAAAAAAGCAATTGAACAGCTTCATGAACGTCATTTCACCAGGGAATGCCCATTCTGTGCCGAAATTATTAAAAACCGGGCCAGCGTGTGCAAACA
>JAKSBO010000707.1 GCA_022361095.1 Desulfobacterales bacterium
AACCAATGCGGACACCCCGGCAGATGCCGTGACGGCCCTTGATTTTGGGGCGCAAGGCATCGGGCTTTTCAGAACAGAGCATATGTTTTACGGTGCCAATTCAGATAGACCCCTTTTCCTTTTGCGCAAAATGATTTTAAGCAAAACCCATGAAGAGAGAGAATCCGCCCTGGAAGAGCTGTTCTCTTTTGTTAAAGAAGAGATCAAGTCCACCCTGGAGGTGATGGACACTCTGCCCGTGACCCTGCGTCTGCTGGACCCGCCCCTGCATGAATTTGTTCCCCAGTCACGTGAAAATCAGCAGGAGATTGCCGATGCCCTGCATATTGATATTGAAGAGGTGTTCAAGCGCAGCGAACAGCTTTTAGAATCCAATCCAATGATCGGACACAGGGGGGTCAGGCTTGGCATCACCTATCCTGAAATTTCCCAGATGCAGGTAAAAGCCATATTTGAGGCCAGTGCAGAACTGATCAAAGCAGGCAAAACCCCCATGCCTGAAATTATGGTGCCCGTAACCTGCAATGAAAAAGAGCTGGCCTATGTCCGGGAGATTGTTACCCAATGCCATAGTGAAGCGCTTAAGACTTACGAAATAGATGACATTCCTTATTTGTACGGCACCATGATTGAAATTCCACGGGCGGCATTGGTTGCAGATAAAATGGCCGAATATGCCCAGTTTTTCTCTTTTGGCACCAATGACCTGACCCAGATGACCTTTGGATTTTCAAGGGACGACATCGGCTCTTTTATGAATGATTATATTGATAATGCCATTCTCAGCTCAGACCCCTTTGAAACCCTGGACCAGGAAGCCGTAGGCAGCCTGGTTACAACGGCGGTGGCGGGCGGCCGCAAAACCCGTCCCGACATCAAACTGGGTATTTGCGGCGAACACGGCGGAGACCCTGAATCGGTCATTTTCTGCCATAAAGCAGGACTGAACTATGTATCGTGCTCTCCCTACCGGGTACCCATTGCCCGGCTGGCCGCAGCCCAGGCTGCCATAATGCATCCTGACTGCAGGTAAAAAACGATCATGAATACCACAAGCCTGGTTATTTAAAACGGCCGGGCTTGTTCTTCAGGGCAATCGCCTTTATTTCTGCTTACGGTTTAAATGTCATTCTCGTTCTAACGGCCATGGGCCGGGCCTGACATATCAACTGCCGGGCCCGGCACACAGCGAAAGTTGAAAGACCGGTTCCGGTTTCACAGATTTTCTTATAACAGCCGCAGGCTGACCTGACATATCTGCTGCCAGGCACAGCCCGCAACAACGTTTGAAAGATCTGAGCAATTTACCCAGACTTTCTTATAACAAGATATCTTATAGATGAAGTTCAAATTTAAAACGCCGATTTAAAGGAGAGTGTCATGAAATGTTTTTTTAGAAATTTTGCATTGTTTTTTTCTTTCCTGATTTTCAACTCAATCCTGCTATTTTCAGGATTGGCAGGCGCTGCAGAGTCAAAAAAACCCGTGATCGTTTCATCGACCACGCAGATTGCCGATTTTGCCCGTCAGGTGGTAGGGGACCAGGCCGAAGTCAGAAGCATTCTGGCGCCGGGGGCTGATCCGCACACCTACAATGTTACGCCCGACGATGTTCAAATCGTACTGGGGGCCGATCTCTGCATTGAAAACGGGCTTCACCTGGAAGGTAAAAGCTGGATGGCCACCCTGGCAAAGGATGCCAAAAAAGTTCTGATTACCGCCACAGAGGGCATCCAGGTTCTTACCATCAGCGAGGACGGCCAGTCCATCCCTGATCCGCATGCCTGGTTCTCCCTGAAAAATGCCGCCGTATACGTCAACAATATCACCAAGGCCGTCATTAACATAGATCCGTTGCACAAGGAACACTACCAGGCCCGGGCCAAACTTTTTCTTCAGCAGTTGCGGGTCCTGGATGCCTGGATCCGGGAACAACTCAGCATGATCCCGCCCCAACGGCGGATTCTGGTGACCACCCACGATGCCTTTAACTATTTTTGCCGGGAATACCGATTAAATGAAAACAATAATTTTCTCTCCATCGCCCCGGTGGGATGGTCCACCGGCGCTGAAGTCGGTGCCGGTATTACTCCGGAGCGTCGACGCAAAGTGGTGGATTCCATCAAAAATTCCGGCGCTCCGGCCATCTTTGTTGAAACCACCATCAACCCCAAGCAAATCCGGGAGATCGCCAAGGAAACCGGCGTGAAAATCGGCGGAGAACTCTATTCAGACTCCATGGG
>JAKSBO010000673.1 GCA_022361095.1 Desulfobacterales bacterium
AAATGATGAAAACAATGTAACTTCTGCAATATTGGGAAAAATATAGACCAAGGTTTCTAAGGGAGATAAATTAGAAAATGAGCAGCGTTGGTCCGCTGCTCATTCATGCAACCGCCTATTAAAAAAGGATTAAAACCGGTAGCGCAAGCCGACACCAACGGTCAGCGGCTGGCCGAAACCTGCCAGCATCAATGTTGAATTGGATATAAAATCAGTAATATACTCTTCATCCGTCAGGTTTTTTCCGTATACATAGAAATCCCATCCACCGGTTTGATAGCCGATTTTTGCATCAAAAACAGTGTATGCGTCTTCCCGGACAAAGGTTTTATTGGCATCATCATAAAACGCTGTTTCGCCTTTCGCCCTGATGTCAATACGGCCATACACGCCACTGGGATGTCTATAACTGACACCGGCGTTGGCCGTGTATGAAGGGGTATTCTCGATATCATGTCCATCAAAGGATATACCGCCTCCGGCATCATAGGAGTCATACTCTGCTTCTATAAATCCGATTGAACCGGTCAGCTCAACGGTGTCGGTGAGTTGATAGGCCAACTCCAGTTCAATGCCCTGGGAATGGCCGCTGTCGGCATTGTCCGTATAATAATTGACGCCGTGTGCCTTGTATACATGGACATCCTCAATATCCATATAAAATAAAGTGGCCGCCATTCTTAATTTTTTCAGATTTCCCTTTATCCCTAATTCGTAGTTTGTTGATTTCTGGGGTTCAAAGGAGTTGTCTTCAATCGATCCGGAAGATGCAAAGTAGTTAAACCCGCCGGGCATGTATCCCTGGGAATATGAAACATAGGTATGCCAGTTGTCGGTTAAGGCATAGCTGAGTGCCGCTTTGGGCAAAAAGACATCCCATTCCTTTTCCCCGGTAAAGGAGAAATAGGGGGCCCCGGTTGTTCCCACCGGCAGGGAATACATATCCAGATCAATCTCTTTGTCAATGTGCTGGTACCTGCCGCCCAGCGTCACCTCAAATCGCTCTCCCACCGGGATCATTGCCTGGCCAAATGCCGCATAGGTAGTGCTGTCCGTATCCGATTCGGCATTATAATCAAAATTTCCATAAAAGGTCCCGGAATTGTCGTAATAAGGAAATTGCATTCCATAAGGGCCTTGCCCATGATCCTCTGAATCCAGGTAAAGCCCGGCTACCCAGCGGATGCCGGTTTCATTGTTACTTGATACGCGCAGTTCCTGGGTGTATGTCTCTGTTTCACTATAGTTAAACTGTTTCAAGCCGTCGTACAAGGTGGCGGCCTGGTAATCGGCGTCGTAATCTCCCTCAATGTCCTGTTTTTTGTGGGTGGTGGTGGCGGTC
>JAKSBO010000685.1 GCA_022361095.1 Desulfobacterales bacterium
AATTTTGCCAACATGGACATGGTGGGTCATACCGGTGTATTTGACGCGGCGGTAAAAGCATGCGAAACCGTTGACAGAGGTGCGAAAAAAGTGGTGGAAGCCATATGGGAAACCGGGGGCACGGCTTTTATCACCGCCGACCACGGCAACTCCGAACAAATGCTGGCCCCGGACGGTTCTCCCCACACAGCCCATACCTTGAATCCGGTGAGATTTATTGTTGCAGCCAAATCCGGCCCGGGCATCACCCTTTCAAACGGCAAACTCGGAGATATCGCCCCGACCATACTCAAGGTACTCGGCATCGATCAACCCCTGGAAATGACAGGCCAGAGCCTAATCCGATAATTAAATTATTAAAGTGTGTAAATAATGATACTTGACCAAGTCACCGACTATATTACCGGCAAAGAGATAGACAATGTAGGCGCTGAAGCCAGCCGCCAGATTTTTGAAAAGTTCCTGGTGGAGACCAAAGGATACGCAAAATCGGATATTCTTGTGGACGTCCCTTTAACCGTACAGTTCAAGGGTGAAGACTATCCGTCCGTCATTGATCTGATTGTAAGCGTAAAAGACCGCCCTTTTATGGCCATCACCTGTGTGGCAGGTTCCATTGGATCATATGAAAGGGAGATCCTTGCCGGTGCCCGGCTGGTCTATGACCATATCATTCCTTTTGCCGTATCCACGGATGCCAGGGGCGCCATCCTCAAAGATGCCGTCACAGGAGAAACCATCGGACAGGGACTTGACGCCATCCCGGATTATTCCCAGGCCCAGGCGCGGTTAAAAGAAATTGAGCCCACCCGCCTTGATCCGGCTAAAAGAAACGGTGAAATGATTATTTACAGATCTTTCAATTTGGAAAAGATCAACAAATAAAGGCGAACCGTCAAGCAGGGTCTGAATTTCGGGAACCGTAAAATTCAAACCCTCCAGGTTTACAGCGTCATATACAAACTCGGGCATTATTCTTTTGGTGTGCATCAATGCCCTGTTTTTATCGGGGCGCATTCCCCAATGACGCTCCTGTATATCGTATGTTTTCCTATGCCTTTGGCACA
>JAKSBO010000161.1 GCA_022361095.1 Desulfobacterales bacterium
CGCCGGCATCGGCTTGGGCTACGTGACCCCGGTGGCCACGGTGGCCAAGTGGTTTCCCGACAAAAAGGGCCTTGTCACGGGTATGGTGGTCATGGGATTTGGTTTCGGTGCCCTGGTCATGTCCAAGCTCATTGCGCCCCTGCTCATGACCCGCTTTGACCACAACCTTGTGCAGGTCTTTTTCTGGATCGGCATTGTCATGCTGGTGCTGACCCTGCCGGCCGGTTTTAACCTGATCAATCCGCCCGACGGATTCAGCCCAACCAAGACCCCGGCAGCCGGCCTGGGTGCGGACAGTCCGGCATTAACCGGCAGGCAATGTGTCCTGTCCGGGAAATTCTTCATGATGTGGATGGTGCTGACCTGTAACGTGTCTGCCGGCATCATGTTTATCGGTTTTCAGTCGCCCATGCTGCAGGCGCTGCTCAGGGATTCCAATGCGGCAAAATATGCTGACCCCGCAGCCCTGGCCGCAGCCGGGGCCACCTTGATCGCGGTCAGCTCCGTGTTTAATGGTGTGGGCCGCTTTTTCTGGGGCAGCCTCTCTGACAAGGTTGGCCGGACCAATGCGTTCCGCCTGCTGGTGGGCAGCCAGATCGCCATATTCATCGCCCTTATTTACATTAAATCGCCATGGATCTTCGGGGCCCTGGTCTGTTATGTCCTGCTCTGTTATGGCGGCGGATTCGGCGCCATGCCCGCCTTTGTTCTGGATGTATTCGGCCAGGTTCAAATGCCTGTGGTCTATGGCGTCATCCTCACCGGCTGGTCTGCCGGCGGGATCATCGGCCCCCAACTGGCCGCTGTTATCCGTGACCGCTTTCCTGCCAACCCCGGTGTCTACACCTACGCCGGTGGTGCCGTTCTCTTAGCCCTGGGGTTTGCCTTTTCCCTGGCCCTGTCCGACAAGCCCTTTGCGCCCAAGGCTGCGGCACAGGATTGACCCCCGGCGCGGAGGCAACCGCTAATTTCCAAAGATTGCGCCGTTCGGTCCCAGATGGCAGGAATAACAGCCAAAGCCTCTGCGGGTAATGATGCTGAACGGCTTAAGGCCGAGGGC
>JAKSBO010000256.1 GCA_022361095.1 Desulfobacterales bacterium
CACGGGGTGCATATCATCATCGGCATGACCGTTCTTCTGGTGGCCATGATCTATACGGCCAAGGATAAGATAACCGCAGACCGGTTTGCACTTCTGGAAAACGCCGGGCTCTACTGGCATCTGGTGGACCTGATCTGGATATTTATTTTTCCTTTATTTTATCTGATAATTTAGTGACTGACAGTGCAAGGAGGTGTTTTATGGCTTCCCATATAATCTCATACAGAACCCTGGCAGCAACCCTTGGGGCGCTTTTGGTGCTGACCGGCGTCACTGTGGGGGCATCCTATGTTGACATGGGACGTCTCAATGTCTGGATTGCCTTGGGCATTGCCTCGTTAAAGGGTTTTTTTGTGGTGTTGATCTTCATGCACATGAAATATGAAAGCCTGATCCTGGTCATCTCTTTTCTCTCTACCCTGTGCTTTTTGGCCATTATGATCGGCTTTACCTTCTGGGACATTGCATTCAGGTGAGGTGACAATATGAATGACCTGATTAATCCTGTAACCCTTGTGGACCGTTCTTTTATTTTTATCATTGGGTTCTCCTTTGTTTTTCTCTGCTGTATTACGGCGGTGATGATCTATTTCGTGATCCGGTATCGGCGAAGCCGCCATCCGGTTCCGTCGGACATCCGGGGGCATATGGGGCTTGAACTGGCCTGGACAGCCATTCCAACCGCCATTGCCATGCTCATGTTTATCTCCGGGTGGCAGTCCTATGCCGGCCTTCGTACGGTGCCCGAAGGCGCACTTGAGATCGAGGTGATGGCCCAATCCTTTTCATGGCTGTTTGTCTACGACAACGACAAAGAGGTGGAAAACGAACTGGTGGTGCCGGTGAACCGTCCCATCCGGTTAAACATCTCCTCTCTGGACGTGATTCATTCTCTTTTTATTCCGGCGTTCCGGGTCAAGGTTGATGCGGTCAAGGGGATAAATACCTATGCCTGGTTTCTGCCTGAAAAAATCGGGGAATACTTTTTTCAGTGTACGGAGTTCTGCGGCACGGGCCACGCAGACATGACCGGGGTGGTGATTGTTAAATCCCAGGAGGAGTTTGATGAATGGATTGATCAGGACGATGAGTGGTAATTTGAACATATCCATACAAACAGCCGGCCGCAGGCCTATGATTCGGCAGGGGATTTTCCCCCTGCTGTTTGAGCTCACCAAGATCCGTCTCAGCCTTTATATGGGCGTGTCCGGTGCTGCCGGATTTGTGCTGGCCCAAACCGGGCCGCCGGCCGGAGCTGTTGCCGCAGGGTTCTGGATTGTGCTGCTTGCCGCAGGATCCGCCGTTGTGAACAATATCCAGGATCGATTCTACGACAAAGGATTTGAACGCACCCGGGGCCGGGCCATGCCCTGCGCCATGCTCTCCTTGCCCAAGGCCCTGACCCTTGCTGTATTCTTCTCTTTAACCGGTCTGGCCGGATTATGCCACCTCTCTTATATGGCGGGGGGATTGGGCGCGGCCGCTTTGATGCTGTATAACGGAATATATACCCCGTTAAAAAAAAATATCCCATGCTTGCCTTGGTGCCCGGGGCCGTTTGCGGCATGCTGCCCCCGGCCATTGGCTGGACTGCGGCCGTTCTGGGATGTGATGCCGGTGCAGCCCCAATGATCCATCTCTGGACCTTTATGGCCTGTTTGGGTGTCTGGCAGTGGCCCCACGCTCTATTGATTGCCGCCGCATACCCTGGCAGTCCCCTTGGCAAGGGTATGCCGATCCGGGAAATGAACTGCCTGATCATGATCTGGACCCTGCTGTTCAGCCAGACGGTTTTGCTGTTCATTATTCAACAGGGGATCAGTCATGCAAGCCTTGCCATACCGGTGTTCTTAACTTTTATCCTCTTACCTGTTTTTATGGCAGGCGTGCTTTTTATGCCCCGGAAGAGAAGTCAGTCTGAAACTGATTTCAGAAACGCATGTATAACGGGGTTTAAACTTACTAATCTGGCTATACTGACCCTTTTTGCCGCCATTTTTACGGATCGCCTGACCCTCTCTTTTTTTTAATACCTTAGGCCCATGATCAAAATAAAAAAGGGCCGGCAGTGCAAAATCTGACTGCCGGCCCGGTATCTGCTAAAACAGAGTCGTACTACATGGCGGTTTCAGGGTGGAAGACGTTTACTTCTTTAAGATCGTCATTCAAATATTCTCTTTCATTGGGTCCGAGGATACCCAAGGAGAGACAAATGAGGGTCCACAGGTGAACCACACCATAGTTGCCGCCATAGTGGTGGCTGAGTTCGTGAACCTGTGCATGGCAGTTGTGGCAGCCGGCAATGCAGTAATCTGCACCGGTGGCCTGGATCTGCTCGTCTTTGATCTTTCCGTAAGCCAGGCGTTCTTCCTTGAATCCGGATTGGAGGAATCCGCCGCCGCCGCCGCAGCAGAAGTTGTTGGATTTGTTGGGGGCCATGTCGATAAAGTTATCCTTGCCCACCACCTCTTTCACCACATAGCGCAGGTCGTCGGCCACAGGATCGCCCAGGGTTTTCCGGATCAGGTTGCAAGGGTCCTGCACCGTGAACTTGATATGGTCCGTGTTCCAGTCGGAATTCACGGGCAGCTTGCCATCCCGGACCCACCGGGCATAGTATTGGATAATGCTTTTGAATTCAAAATTGTGGGGGATGTTGAACTTGCGCAGCCCTTCCCAGACCGCAAAAAAAGAGTGGCCGCACTCGGTGTTCACAAAGACCTTACACCCCAGCTTGTCAATGTGCTCGGCCTGGGCCCGGACGATTTTTTCCCAGGATTCGTCATCCGCCAGGAACATGCAGTAATTCTCACCGCCCCAGTACTGGGAATAGTAGGTCCAGTCCGCCCCGGCCTTGTGCAGGATCTTCCACAGGGGCAGCAGCTCATCCGGTTCGGTCACCGGCTCCCGTGAGTTCTGGTTCAGGGCGAAATAGGCCCCTTCCCGGTCAATGGATACCTCAAGATCTTCAAACCCCTCCTGCTCTTCCCGGCACTCCTCGGCCAGGTCTTCCACGGTGAACTGGAAATCCTCCAACGGCACGCCCATGGCGCCGCCTTTGGATTTCATGTGCAGGTCACAGGAACCCAGAATACCCTTGGGCCGTTCCTCACGGGGCCACTGGGACCGCAGGTAAAAAATCAGGGCCGGTATATTGATGGACATGGGGCAAGCATCGTAGCATCGCTTGCACATGGTGCAGGCCCAGACCCAGGGATGGCGCTCCAGCTCCTCATCCATTCCGAAAACAGCCATACGGATGAATTTTCTGGGATCCGTGCCGTGAAGGCCTGTGGCAGGGCACCCGCTGGCACAGGTGCCGCAGGTGAGACAGGCGCTGAGATTGCCGTCGGGAATCAGGGCTTTCACCGTTTCCCGCAGGCCGTCGTTTTTATAAGAAATCCGTAATCGATCCAGCATACAATTCATTTCCTCCCGGCTGCTGCAAAACAGCCTGAAAAATCAGGGGAAATGCGGATCTGAAAACGGG
>JAKSBO010000024.1 GCA_022361095.1 Desulfobacterales bacterium
CCTGGCAACTGATATGTCAGGTCAGCCCGTGGCTGTTATAAGGCGATCATCACATGTTTGGTCACCTGGTAGTCATGCACGGCTTCCATTGACAGGTCTTTTCCAAAGCCGGACTGTTTGAATCCGCCGTGGGGCGTTTCAGAGGCAAGGGGCAGATGATCGTTAACCCATACCGTGCCGAATTCCAGGCCGGCGGAAAATGTCATGGCCCGGGAGACATCATTGGTGAAGATAGATGCGGCAAGACCGAAATCCACATCATTGGCCATGGCAAGGGCCTGGGCTTCATCCGTAAATGTTTGAATCGTGATCACGGGGCCAAACACCTCTTTTTGAACGATTTCAGATTTCTGGTCCACCCCGGTAATCACGGTGGGTTCAAAAAAGAACCCTGTATCAAACCCGGCGGGTTGCCGGCCGCCCGTAAGAATTTTGGCCCCTGCGGCCCCCGCACGTTCCACAAAACCTGCGGTTGTTTCCAGTTGTGCTGCGGAAACCAGCGGCCCCATCTGGGTGGATGGGTCAAAGGGCATACCGATTTTAATCTGTTTTACCGCTTCCACAATGGCTTGGGTGGCTTGGTCTGCAATGCGTTGATCCACAAGTATCCGTGTACCGGCGGTACAGTCCTGGCCGGAGTTGAAAAATCCTGCGACGGCAACCGTTTGGGCCATGTTTTCCAGGTCGGCATCGGAAAAGACCACCATGGGTGCCTTGCCCCCGAGTTCAAGATGTACACGTTTGATGGTATCGGCTGCGGTTTTCATGATATGGCTGCCGGTTTCTGTTGCCCCCGTGAGGCTGACCATGCGGACATCAGGGTGCTCAACCAGGGCGCGTCCGGCGTTGCCGGTCAATATATTGAGCACGCCGTCCGGCAGGCCGGCTTCTTTTGAAATTTCGCCCAAAAACAGTGCGGAACGGGGGGTAATGGTGGCCGGCTTTAAAATGGAGGTACAACCGGCAGCCAGGGCCGGGCCGATCTTCCAGACGGCCATCATAAAAGGATAGTTCCATGGTGCAATGCCTGCGGTCACACCGCAGGGTTCTTTTCGATAAATGGAGGTAAATCCTTCGGCGTACTCCCCGGCGTGGCTGCCGCCGGTATCCCGGGCGGCACCGGCAAAAAATTTCAGGTTGTCCACACAGAAAGGCAGGTCCGCTCCCAGGGACACAAACTCATAGGGCTTGCCGGAATCTTCCGATTCAATCCGTGCAATTTCCTCTTTTCTCTGATCCACAAGTTCGGCCATCTTGAGCAGGACATCGGCCCGTTCTGCCGGTGTTTTGCGGGACCAGCGCCCGTCCTCAAAGGCTGTTTTGGCCGCTTGGACCGCTTTATCGGCATCCTGGGCACCTGCATTGGCCACCTGGCCTGTGACCTTTTGTGTGGCAGGATCTATGACATCCACCATATTTTTGTTTTCAGACTGGGTCCATTGGCCGTCAATCCATAATGCATTTTCCATATTTTTTATCCTTTCCCTGAATAGGGGGTCAGTTTGGTTATGTTTGTTTCTATGGTGTGCTTGAAATGGGGGCTGTGATTAAACGGCCATATATCCGGCACAAAGAAACATAATCCCGGTTAATAGCGCGCCCAGAAATCCATAGGGCATCTGAGTCACCGCGTGGCGGTAGTTGTCACATCCGGATGCAGCCGAGCTTAAAATCGTGGCATCGGAGTAAAAACAGATATGGCTTCCCCAAACCCCTGCCGAACATATGGCGCCCACGGCCATGAAAAGGTTAACCCCCATGGCCTGGGACAAAGGAATGACAATGGGAACGGCAATGGCATACATGCCCCAGCTCAAGCCCA
Source organism: Desulfobacterales bacterium (assembly GCA_022361095.1). Taxonomy (GTDB): domain Bacteria; phylum Desulfobacterota; class Desulfobacteria; order Desulfobacterales; family Desulfobacteraceae; genus Desulfobacter. Next base: position 1,823 of record JAKSBO010000024.1, read on the forward strand.
TGATAAACTCTGTAATCCCCAGGACCACAAATATGACAAGGGGCAGCAGCTGGGGGGTCATGATCTGCTTTGCCGAGTCAATGGCAAAGCTTAAAAAACCGATTTTTTCATTCATGGCCCCGAAGGTAAACGCCAGAACAACCATGAGCAGAGGAAAAAGCATCTGTTTGATGCCGGTTACACAGGCGTCAAAAAAACCTTCCGGGCTGAGCAGTCCCTGGGGGATGTATAGCAGGAACATGAACCCTACCGTGGCAATCACACCGGCCTGCATGTCCACGTCAAAATAGATGGTGGACGCCACCAGAAAAATGATGGGCAGAAAAAAATTAAAAATTTTCGGATTGTCCGGAATGTCATATGAATCATTGCCGTGAATATCAATTTTTTCCGATCCCGGCGGTGCCAGAATGCCTTCTTCCCTGGCTCTTTTTTCCGCTTTCTTCATGGGGCCGAACAAGGGGATAATGCCAAGGATTACCAACGGCACAATAAGTGCCGCGATCCATCCGTAAAAATTAAAGGGAATGGTTTTGATAAAAAATTTGACACCCTCTCCTTCTGCCGCAGCACCGGCCTGTTCCAGCAGGCTGCCGATGTAGACGGCCCAGGTGGAAATGGGGATGAGGACACATACCGGCGCGGCGGTGGAGTCCACAATATAGGCCAGTTTTTCCCGGGAAACTTTGTGTTTGTCCGTAATGGGCGCCATACAGGCGCCAACGGTCAAAGAGTTTAAGTAATCATCAATAAAAATCATCACCCCCAGAATCCAGGTCCAAAGCAGGGTGCTTTTCCGGGTTTTGGCCCGTTTGGCCACCCATCTGCCAAAGGCTTCCGCCCCGCCGCTTCTTTCCACCAGGGCAATGATGCTGCCCATGAGTCCGCAGACGATGAACAGCCACTGGGTATTGCCGTCGGTGAGCACCGTGGTTAAGGTTGTGTTGACCTCTGAAAAGAAATTAAGTTTACCGGCCATGAGGAAGCCAAGCAAAGAGGCCAGGGTCAGCCCTTCAAGGACCCGTTTGGTATAAAAAATAAAGGCCAGAAGAAAGATTGAAGGAATGGCTGACAACGCGCCAAACGATTTCACATCATCGGGAGAAAGGCCGATTACGGCCAAAAAAACAATGGCGATCACAAAATATTCCATGTTGATCCGCCGCAGGTTGTTCTCATTAGGTACTGCCGGTGGTGTTCCGTTCATGACATTGGTTTCATTCATAAACTTTGTCTCCTTTCAAATACGGGGACCCTTTTCCCCTTTTTAAAAAAAAGCCACATATCTTTTATCACTAAAGTTAAAAGGAGGCAGTGGCTTTTGATATTCACTTGGCATTAGTCAGCGATGGCTTTAAACGTCTCCTCAAGGCGAACCAGCATTTCATCAATAATGTCATAGGGCACATTTAAGGCGGGTTCAATACGGATTGTCTTCGAGTTGGTCAGTGTACCGGCCGTTAATACCTTGCGGCTGAACAGGCCCGAGGCAACCTTATATCCGATTTCATCGGAGGGAAAGACCATGCCCAAAAGCAGCCCTTTGCCCCTTATACCTTCCAGGATTGTTGGATATTTGTCCCGGAGTTCGCCGACTTTTTTCAGGATGTATTCCCCTTTTTCAGCCGCTTGTCCGGGAAGATCTTCTTCAAGGAGAACCGTGACGGCGGCAAGGGCCGACGCACAGGCCAGGGGGTTGCCGCCTGTTGTGGTGGTATGCATAAATGGATTGGGTTCCATGCATTCCCAGATTTTTGCGGTGGAGAAAAAGCCTGACATGGGGACAACGCCGCCGCCCAGGGCTTTTCCGAAACACATGATATCCGGTGTCACATTCCAGTGGTCCACACCAAAAATTTTGCCGGTCCGGCCGAACCCGGTCTGTACCTCATCGGCAATGAGCAGTACGCCGTAATGGTCACAGATATCCCGGAGCATGGGCCAGTAATCATCCGGTGGTACAATGGCGCCGGCCTCTCCCTGGATGGGCTCGGCAACAACAGCGGCAATGCCTGCACCGGTAATTTTAGCCGCTTCAAGGGCATTTTTAACTGCATCGGCATCTCCGAAGGGAACGTGATGGATTCCCTCCAGCAAAGGCAGAACAGGTTCCCGGTAGACCGCTTTTCCTAAAAGGGACAGCGCCCCCAGGGATTTACCGTGAAAGCCTCCCATGGTGGCAATGAATCCTTTTTTCCCGGTATAGAATTTAGCCAGCTTCATGGCCCCGTCAACCGCCTCTGTGCCGCTGTTGGCAAAAAAGCCATATTGAATATCCCCCGGGGTCAGTTTGGCGATGACCTTGGCCAGGTGGGCTCTCAGTGGATCCAGCATCTCCTGGCTGTACTGGGGGCTCCTGTCCAATTGTGCTTTAACGGCTTCCACGATTTTAGAATGACGGATACCGGGGCCATACAGACCGAACCCGCCCAGCATATCGATGTATTCTCTGCCAAGCACATCCTTGAGAATTGATCCCTCGCCGAACCAGTCCGTAAGGGCAAAATCCCGGGTTTCCGTCACTGATTTTCTGTATTCAAGGAATCCTTTATTTACATGATTTGCAAAATTATCGCTGACTTCCGCGGCCACCCACTCGCGGTCAGCCTGGCTTAGGTCCGCTTCAGGCGTTGTAATCAGATCCACCATTTTCCGGGCCTCGGAAAAGGCTGTATCCACATCGCGTTGACATGCCGGCTGCTCTTTTTTTTTGTCCAACATTTTTTCTCCTCTGTTTTGATTTTATGACGGTTTAAAATAATTATTTGAACGGACAGTTAATTTAACTGAATGACCAGTTAAATTTATTGAACGTTCAGTTAATAATATATTCTCCTTAAAAAAACGGTTAGCGCATCAATTAAATTACAATACTAAAACAAGTATCCACGGGTATCCCACCGTGGCTATTAAAACCCGCCTGTTTTCAAACCATGTATCACCATTTTTCTGGTCGTTTGTGCAAATTCCTCAAACGGACGGTCATGGGCAAGAAATTGTGCATGAAATTCAAGGCCCTCCATCACAGTGACAATATAATCCGCAGCCTCTTTTTCATTGGAAACGCAGATTATTCCAGCCCGGTTGAAATCGGCCAGTTGCGACGCCAGATAGTCCCTTAACCAGACAAACATGGTTTTAAATCGTTTTAAGATCCGCGGATCTCTGAAGCTCAGATAATAAAACCCAAAATGCACGCCGGGATCCACAGTTCTGGACCACTGGAAGGAAAAAAGAATCTCCATCAGCTTTGAAAACCGTTCTTCAAGGTCTTCAATGTGACTGACGTCAATCATCTGGCGGGATTCGAATTTTTTGATCAAAAGCTCCACCAGCTCCAATTTCATATTCTCTTTGCTTTTGAAATAATGAAGGATCAGGCTGGGATGAATGTCGAGACGATTTGCAATCTTGCTGATGGAACTGCCTTCAATCCCCTCCTTGATCATCACCTGGTAAAAACTTTCAAGGATTTCGGGCTTTCTTAAATCGGCATTTTGGTTTCGTCTCATAATCTCCATCTTTTAAAAAATTAACTGAATGTTTAGTTAAATTACTTTTATGTGAAAATGTTTTTAGGATAAGAAGACGCTTTTTGTCAAGAAAAGTATTCACCCCTCAATTTTGCATCTGTTTTTTTAGTACCGACCTGTGTGCTATTTACACAGGATAACAGCCATGGCCTGACCTGGTCTATCAGCGCCCGGACCGGCTATGAAATAAAATATTAAAGCAATTCAGTTTTTTATGGATGCTTTGATGCGAAGAACGTGAATGCGATCAGGTATTGGGGTGTGTTAAATCTATGCTGATGGCATAAGCGCCACCGTCAAGCTTGGCCGTCAAAGGATATTCGCCTTTCTCAAATACCTTGAGCATGGCCCGGTTTGAGGAGAGAACATCTGCAGTTATTTTCACGGCCCCGCGTTCTTTTGCCAGACGGGTGAGCATTTTAAGCAGAAAAGAGGCAATGCCCAGGCCCTGGTATGTCTCGTCCACAACAAAGGCGATATCCATGAACGGTTTGTCCGGGTGCTTGGCAATTCTAGCCTCGGCGATGATGGTCTGGTTGCCGGGTTCGCCCACAAGCCCCACCACGGACAGGACTTCCCTGTAATCCACATTCACATAAGCCTGCATTTTGGCGTGGGGCATGGCTTTGATGGGTGCAAAATAGCGGTAGTAAATGGCGTTGTCGGAAAACCGGTAAAACAGTCTGCGCATCTGCTCTTCGTCCGATGGCTTGATGGCCCTGAATCTCACCTGCAGATTATTCTTAAACGTCTGGGAGGTTTCGATCTCCTTGGGATAAAAAAGGGCGGAGTCGGCGATGAACATCTGATCCGGATAGAGCAGGTTCTCCTTTTTACCCCCTTCCACAAGGCCTGGACGGTCTTCGGGGTGGGCAATCTCGATCAGGGCCTGGGCCCGTTCCCGCAGGCTTCTGCCCCTGATGTGGGCCACCCCGTATTCCGTGACCACAAGATCTATGCATTCCGGGAAACTGAGTTGGTCCTGTGTCTCATCTAAAAACAGGCGAATATTGGGAATACCGTTTTTGTTACGGCTGGGGAGGGCGACAATATTGTACCCGCCCCTGGAGAGCTCCGCACCATTAAGGATATCGGCAATCTGGCCCGGATCTGCAGAGATGTTAGCGGACTTGCTGTAAATGGCCACCCGGCCGGACAGGGCCACCCGACGTACCGGCAGCACCATGACAAATTTTTTGTTTTGTCCGATCTGCAACGGATTTAATATCTTATCAATCCCCTGGAACTCCACCATGGGATTTTTGTCGAGCCATGCCATCAGCTTTTGGGAGCCCAGGGCATAGGTGGTCGAAGACCGCCCCTGGAACAATCCCTTTTCCCGGTTGGTGACCGCCCCGCTTTCGGCAAGTTCCATGACCGCATCCGTGAAAAACGGGGTATGAATACCCAGATTTTTTTTCTTTGCCAGATGCCGGGCCAGGGCCTCGTAAATGGGACCGTAGCTGAAAGCAACGCATGATCCGTCATCAATCACCGAGGCCGCATTTTCGGCAATTTTGTCAAACACCCGGTTTACAGGGTATCTAGGCACATAAAAGGGCGGAAGCTGCGCTTTGACCCGCATGTGAAAATCATCTATATGGACAAAGGTGTCACCCAGGGTGAAGGGAATGTCTTCATTAATCTCAGCCACCACAAACCCGGCTTGTTTCATCACCCGTCTTGCCACATCCACACCAAGGCCAAAACTGCAATAGCCGTTTTCATTGGGTGGGGTGACCTGGAGAAAGGCGACGTCAATGGGTATCAGGCCGTCCCTCATGAGCAAAGGGATTTTGGAGAACCGGGCCGGAATCAGGTCCACCCGGCCTGCGGTGATGGCCCGGGCGGACACCCATCCGGAAAAAAAGGTTTTTAAACGGTA
>JAKSBO010001058.1 GCA_022361095.1 Desulfobacterales bacterium
ACGATGATATCTATTTTTGTATTCAAAAAGAATTGACAGCCCTGATGGAACGTGGCAGCGGGTATTGATTCGCTGACCATTTCTTTTAATGCATAAGAGCCGCTTTGTTTGAAAATTGTAATTTCAAACAAAGCGGCTTGTTTTTTTATTTTCTAACCCATTCACCAGCCTGGTTCTGGTAATAATAGCCTTTTGTGCCGCTTGAAAACAAAGCGGCTGCCCTTCTTTTTTCAACCAGCTGAATGGATACGTTCTGCTGTTTTGCAATATGGTTGTAAATGGCTTTGCGATCCTTATTTTCAGCAGCCACCACATCCTGCTCCTCTTTTTTTGCCGTGACAAATCCCAGATAACCGGTATTTGTTTCACCAACAATGCCTCTATTTTTCAAAGCGACGATCTGGGGCAGCCGCTGTGTCATGCGTTGCTTGATGCCACCGGCAAAGGCCGCAGAACAAACAACAACAGAGAGGGTAAGGGTCATAACAAATATAAATTTAACGGATTTCATTATTCGGCTCCTCCTGTTTCAGACTGATTCTTTTCAAGTTTGTCCTGGGCTGCATCAATATCACCGAAGAAATCATCCAGGGCTTTGTCAACCTTGACGTTTACATCAATCGTAATATGGATGGGTTTGATTTCAACGGGTTTGACTTCAATCTCGTGACGGGTACTGCAACCGGTCAGTATCAAAAAAAGGATACTGACAGCCGCGGCCCCACATTGTCTTAGCATGGCAACCTCACAGTTTAAGGATTCATAATGCGCTTCAGGTCATTGCTCAATTGAATAACCTGATTAAATGGCAGGGTTAAATTAACATCAAGTTTAATGCCCTGGAAATCTGATCCGGGACTTTGAGCGTTCACGCGAACAAAAGCGTTCAGGTTCCGGTTATATTCAAAAGGCAACGCAGATAACGGTTTCCCATCAAGCTGCATGTTCAGGGTAAGTGTATCTCCATGGGTATTGAGTTTCAACGTCACCCATTTGTACTCAAAATTTTTTAACGCTTCTCCGGCAAGATCAAGCTGGGAGAATTCCGGCGTACTTTTTGGAATTCCGGCAAGCATCCGTTCAAGATTCCTGATATAAATCCTGCCCCCCTCCCCGGGGGTGGAAAAAAGGAATCCTTTATCAAACCCGATTTCGGTATTTTTTATAACCACCGGGATACGCCCGCTTAAGGTGCCGCCCCCTTCTGCATCAAATGCGCCAATCTGATAAAAAAGGTCTTCCATGTCAAGGCGGTCACAATACAAAGTTAATTGTATAACGTCATTGTCCGAAGGCAGTCTTAACGCTTCCGTTGAAACAATACCATTGCACCAGTTAAATTTCAAATTTTCAATATTAACGGATTTTCCGTCTTCAAGGCTGAATCTTATCTTTCCATTGTTACAGTTAAAACGGCCGGCATTAAATGATTCAATATGTATATACTGGCCCGGAAGGGTTTCAGGGACCATAAGATCATTAAAACAGATATCGGCGGATATGCCGGAAGCCAAAAAACCGGATTCAACAAAATTTATGTTGCCGTCAGATACCTGGATACGGGCAGATGAATTTATTTTTTGATTTGTATAGGAAAAATCCGCTTTGGCAAACATGCCGAATTTCAGATCATACACCCCGGCTATACCCGGGATAAACGGAATCAGTTCATTTTGGGTGACGTAAAAGTGATTGGTGGCAATCCGCCCTTTTGCAAAAGGCGCCATGGCCTGATCAAGACCCGTCCGGGCTGAAAAATCAACGGCCAACCCCGGGAATCGGGTATGGGTAACTTTTCCTGAAATATCCACAGCAAAACCGGACGTCTGTGCAACTTTGGCAGAAACGGCAGGGAGGATTTTATCGTGCAGGACAATTTTTTTCGCCCCGGCACGTCCGGACACTTTTATATCTTTGAACGGATAGGTCACGGGCAGTTCAAAGTGAACACCTTTGACCTTGACACCTTGATCCTGCCAAGCGATGTCTGTGTCATACAAAAAAGGGGTTAGTTGATATCTGGTGTTTGATGAGAACGGATTTTCAATTTTACCCCTTATGCCGGCCTTTCCCACCAAGGCGGAAACTTCTTTGGACGCAATTTTTGATTTATTGCATACAGCGTCCGCATTGATGACAAGATCATTGGCGGCAGTTCCCTTTTTTACAACAGCCTCAATATTCAACTCAGGGATCTCTGCGCTTTTGTCTTCTTGTTTTAAATGGATAGAGCGGCTTTTGATCCGGGCCTTGGCCTTGTCTAAAACAAGGTCTGAATCTGAAAAGGCAAATGCAACGCCTGCCGATGCAGTCAAGGATGCAGTGCGCATTTCCATGTTATTTTGTTGAAGGGCGATTTTATCAATCAGGGCATCAAAGTTTATATGCGTTAAAGATTCCGGGCAGCCCCAATTGCCGTTAAATTCGGTTTTCACCTGCAGCCCGGAAATATCCAGAACATTCTTAGCTTCAACTTGATCTTTTTTAAAACCGGCAAGGCCTGCCCCGGATAAAGCCAACGTTCCGGCCTGGTGTTCAAGATCACCTGAAACAAACAACCTGAATTGGGGATCAAAAAGTTGAATTTGATCAAAAAAATCCACCATGGGCAAAGGCAAGGCCATACGTTCGGGGTTAAGATACCAGGTCTTTATGATTTGATTTTGAACTGTCAGAGAGAAGTGATCAACTGTACCGGACGAACTCTTGGATAAAAGGTCAAATTGGAACGGGGCCGGATCGATTCCAGGACTTCTGATCCTTACAATTCCGTCTGCCTTAAGTGCCATTGCTGATTTATTAAAAGAGAGAACACCTGAGATTTTTGGGAAATCAATGTTCAAACCAGGATCAGGTGCAAGCCCCAGATCGCTGCATTCAAAATGAAACGTTGAGAGTCCTTGGGTTTCAATTGAAAATTTTACAGGCCCGTAAACCCTGCGTGAAAGTTGTTCTTTGCCTGGTACCATGGCAAAAAGTTTTTCAGGATAAAGATGGTCTGATGAAATATTGACCTGTACGGGGTCCTGTCCAAAATCAGCCGCTGCCTTAAAGCTGATCTTTTGATTCATCGGAAAAACGGACAATTTCATATCCGCAACCCCTTTATCCCAGTCCATTTGAATCTGCGCCGCCACAGGGATGCAACGCCTGTCTTTCCCGGTCACAACAAAAACGGAACTGTTCTTTAACACAACATCTGCCGGCAGATACGCAAACCAGGATTCAAAAGCGCGAATATTAAAACCAGATACAGGGTCTGAATCATCCATGTGCTTATCCTGGGGAAATGAAACTCCGCTGACCCGGAGTTTGTTGTTTTCATCCATATGAACAGTAACATTCAGTCCGGATATAATGCAACTTTCAACCCGAATAAGATGTTTTGGATCCATACGGTAGGTAAACCGGATGGTGTCCAGGCTCACATCATCACCCAAAGAGATATCACTGATCTGTGCGGTATTTACGCCTAACCGGGATACTGTGAAATCAAAAGGCTGATTGTCCGGCAACGGGCCAAACCCTTTATGAACGATATGCGTTGAAATGTCGGGCAGAAAAATAATAACGCACTGAATACACAGTGCAAGGAACAAGCAGACAGGCAATAAAATGCATAAAATACGTTTAAATGGCATTCTTAATGTCTACACGCAGCAAAAGATCACCCGGAGGGCGTCCTGGTATGGATTTACCCATCCCTTTAAGCCGGAGCATAGCGCCGCGCCGGATACCAGCAGGCACCACCACCCGGTAAACGGATTTTTTAAACCCCCAGGGGATGGTGACAAGCTTTTTAGTCCCGGTGAGTGCTTCAAGGGAGGTCACTGTAATGGTTCCGTAAATATCCAACCCGCCTGACGGGTCTGCTTCAGGGGTGAATACATGAAGCTTTGGGCTACGTTTTTTGACGGTGTATCGGTCAACTTTCTCACTGAATCCGGCCTTGGGCAGTTTCGTGTTCAGTCCGATCAAAGCCATCCCCGAAAGAAAACCGCCAATATGGGCCCACCAGGCAACACCGGCCCCGGCACCCTGCCCTGCGGCATTAATGAATTGAATAAAAAACCAGATCCCCAGAAAAATAAAGGCAGGTATCCTGACAAACAAAGGAAAAATAAGGA
>JAKSBO010000322.1 GCA_022361095.1 Desulfobacterales bacterium
CTTCGATTTTTACCTGCATGATTTTGTCCTGTTATTTCCTGTTAATTGGCGTTAGTCTGTTAAACGCACTTTCAAAAATAATAATTATACCCTAACTGATTTATTATACGGTACAAACACTCTACACAAAGTTAACTAAAATACCCCGTCTTCATGGTGGTGTCAAGGAAATTGCCTATCCCAATATATAGTGGGCAACGCCGGAACCATTTAAACTTTTTAATCCTTTTTAGAATCATGGGCAGGGCCCGGCCGGAAAAATTGACCTTGATTTTTTTTATTCCGGGTGATAAATATTTCTTCTGTTTTTGAGTGTCGGGGCGTAGCGCAGTCTGGCAGCGCGCCTGCTTTGGGAGCAGGATGTCGGAGGTTCAAATCCTCTCGCCCCGACCAGCATTATTAAAGGCTTTCAGTATTTTTACTGAGGGCTTTTTGTCTTTAGGGTTGTGGCTTCTGGTTGCGGTTTTTCATTTTTTGGCTCAAATCTCCCGGTGCCCAAAGAACCTGGTTGCAATTAAACCGCCCCCGGTTTTGAGTCCGAATCGGAAAAAAATTATCGTTTTGATACGTTTTCTCCGGGCCTTTCTTCTTATTTTTAAGGATTTGCAAGGCCCTGATAAGAATTTAACCTGCGCCTTGACAACGATCGGATATCTGCTTTAAGGTATGCCTAAATCATGGCCCTCACAGCAAGCAGAACAAAAACAAATCTGTCTGCCCGAATCCGTTGACCATTACAATCTGGTGAAAAAATGCCTGCTAAATTCAGGATTAATCTTGAGGCCGTGGAGTATTATCTTAGGACGGTGCAGAAAAATTTCGAACATATTAATGACCGCCTGGATATGCGCCGGGAGCCCATGCGGGATGAAATTGTTGAGAATATGCTTGCCGGTTACCGTTATGTCAACACCCTGCTTGAGCAGGACTTAAGCATGCTTGAGCAGAGTGGATTGCATCATTTTCTTGAGCTGAACCATATTGTCCTGTGCGGGGAAGATTTAAAAAAAAGAAATGATTTTCAGCAGCATATCCTGGCCACAGCCGACCGGTTTTACGGCCAAAAGGAGTTTTGCATCAAGGACCTGCGCACCTGGGCAAAAGGGCATAAGCATGTCACTTCCTGGAAACGCGCTGCCGGTATATATATTCTCCACGTCAGCCAGCCCCAGCTCTTTTTTGAAGGCAACCACCGAACCGGCGCTCTTTTGATGAGCAGTATTCTTGTCCGTGGCGGCAAACCTCCCTTTGTTTTGACCGTGGACAATGCCAAAGCGTATTTTGACCCGTCAAGCCTTGCCAAGGCCACAAAAAAGGATCTGATGGGTAAATTATATAAACTGCCGAAAATTAAAAAAAATTTTGCTAAGTTCCTTGAAGCCCAAGCAAATCCTGAATTATTGATCCGGCCATCCTGAACACCTGCCCCCCCCCTAATCCTCGAAAGCCCTGTCAAAAGCCGTTCCGCTCCTCTTGCCCTTCCGGCTTACACGCCCCTCATCAAATCTTAACAAAATCATAACAATTTAAGGGTAGTAATACTGGCTATGTTAATTTTTGATCAAAAGTTTAGTTCAATAATGCTAACAACAGGAGAAACAAATGAAATTTAAATCTTTACTTAACGTTGCAGTATCCGCTCTTATTGCGGCATCCTTCATGATTGTGGGCTCCGCAACTGCAAGTGAAATCAAAATCACCGGCGCAGGCGCAAGCTTTCCTGCTCCCATTTACAGCGAATGGTTTAAAGCCCTTGCTAAAAAAACCAATGGCGCAATCAAAGTGGACTACCAGTCCATCGGTTTAGGTTCCGGCATCAAAAATTTTATCGGCCACACGGTTGATTTCGGTGCCAGTGACGCAGCCATGAAGCAAAGCGAAATTGACCAGGTTCCCGAGGGTGTTCAGCTACTGCCCATGACCGCAGGCGAAATTGTAATTGCCTACAACCTGCAAGGCATTGAAGGCCTGAAACTGCCCCGGAGCGTATATCCCGAAATTTTCCTGGGCAAAATCACCAAATGGAATGACGCAAAGATCGCTGCCGCCAACCCCGGCGTAAGCCTGCCTGATACACCCATCACCGTTGTTGTCCGTTCTGACAAATCAGGTACCACCTTTGGTTTCACCGGACATTTAAGCGCGATCTCTTCTGATTTTAAATCGGCTGTAGGCCAGGGTAAAATGGTTCAGTGGCCTGCCGTCAACATGGTAAAAGGCAAAAAGAACGATGGTGTAGCCTCCGCCATCCGCCAGACCCCCGGTTCCATCGGTTATACTGAATACGGTTTTGCCAAACTGTCCAAACTGCCTACGGCATGCCTGGAAAACAAAGCCGGCAAATTTGTATGCCCCGGGCCTGAAGGTGGCGCTGCTGCACTTGCCAACGCTGTTCTGCCTGACAATATGATCGTGTTTATCAATGACCCTGAAGGTGATGCTTCCTACCCCATTGCAACTTTTACCTGGATGCTGTTTTACAAAAAGAACAAGAGCGCGGAATTGGCCGCAGCGCTTCGCAGCATGGTTGAGTACTGCCTGGATGAAGGACAGAAAATTGCTGACAAAGCGGGCTATATCCCCCTTCCTGAAAGTGTTGTAGAGAAAGTTAGAGCCGCTTCCAAGAACATTCAGTAAACCAATCCTCTTCCTTGATCAGGGGCACTTTCATGTAAAATGGGAGTGCCCTTGTCTCTTATCCGGAGATTAAAAAAATGGCCGACAATGAATTTTTGGGTAATGCGGGTGGCAGAACATTATCCAAACCGCCCACCCCGGGCGACATTTTTTTTGACAAAGCATTCAGGTTCCTGACCCGCGCTTTTACCTGGGCCACCATTTTCCTGCTGGCGTTCATCGTATATAAAGTCGGCGGTAAAGCACTGCCGGCGTTCCCCGACCTAGGAATTAAATTCCTGTTCACATCCACCTGGGATTCAAGTCAAAATGTATACGGCATTCTTCCCCAGATCTGGGGCACCCTCTACAGTTCATTTCTTGCCCTTATTCTTGGTGGCTTTTTCGGAATCACCATTGCCATATTTATTACCCAGGATTTCCTTCCGTATAAAGTTGAATTTGCACTAAAAAATATCATTGAACTGCTTGCTGCCATCCCAAGCGTTGTTTACGGCCTGTGGGGTATTTATGTTCTGATTCCCCTGATCCGTCCTTTTACGGACTTTCTTTATGAGTACCTGGGCTGGATACCTTTTTTTTCTACCCGGCTTTCGGGGCTGGGCCTTTTTCCGGCGGCACTGGTTCTCTCTATTATGATTCTGCCCACGGTTGCAGCCATTTCCCAGGACGCCTTCAAAGCCATACCCCATAAAACCAAGGAAGCCGCCTTTGGTATGGGGACCACCCGCTGGGAAGCCATTCTGCGCGTTATGTTGCCCACAGCCTCCGGAGGAATTTTTGGTGCGCTTGTTCTGGGCTTTGGCCGGGCACTTGGTGAAACCATGGCCCTTGCCATGCTGGTGGGCAGTATGTCCACAGTCACCCTCTCCTTTTTTTCTCCGGCAGACACCATTGCAGCCCTTCTGGCCAACACCTTTCCCGAGGCGGACGTGGGGCTTGAAACCGGCGCGCTGATGTATGCAGCCTGTGTGCTGTTATTGATTACCCTGATTGTTAATGTTGCCGGTGCTTTTATTGTTACCAGGACAACACCGGGAGGAGACGCAAGATGAGCCGGACCGATCTTCAATTACCCCAGCTGGAACGTCAGCCCATGGAGCCAAGAGCGCTTAAGTCAATCGTTTTAAGCGCCATCACCGTCGTTTGTGCGGTCACAGCATGCATTCCTCTATTTTCAGTGCTTTTCATGCTGGTGTACCGTGGCGGTAAGCGGCTGACTTTTGAACTTTTTTATTCCTTGCCCCCGGGGGCATTTGATGCCCCGGGTGTCGGGGGGTTCGGCAATGCCATACTGGGCACCGCTTTTATGGTGGGCATTGCCGGTTTGATCAGCATCCCTTTTGGTATCCTGGCAGCGGTTTATCTGGCAGAGTTTGACCCCCACGGCAAAGTTTCCGAGATCGCCAGATTCTGCGCAAAAACCATGACCGGTCTGCCCTCTATTATTGCCGGCGTTTTTGCCTACGCGATTGTTGTCCTTACCATGGGGCACTATTCAGCCTGGGCCGGGGGCGTAGCCCTGTCCCTGCTGATGATTCCCACCGTCATGCTCACAGCCGAAGAAGCCATTAAAATGGTACCCAACCCCATGCGTGAAGCGGCTTACGGTATGGGATGCACCCCAGCCCAGAGCCTGGTCAAGATCATTTTACCCGTTGCCATGCCGGGGATCATCACAGGTGTTGTTCTTGCCGTGGCCAGGGCTGCCGGAGAGACAGCACCGTTACTCTTCACAGCCCTTTTTTCCGAGAGCTGGCTTGCCCCCAACGACCCCACGGCATCCTTAGCCGTGTTGATTTACAACTGGTCATCCAGCCCCTATGAAAATCTCATTGAACTGGCCTGGGCCGCATCGTTGATCCTTGTTGTGCTGGTATTTGTCCTTAACGTTGTCAGCCGCACCATAGGCGGTAAAACCAAACTGTAATTTCAGAATATAAATAACAGCCATGGACAGATCTATTCTATCAGCACCCGGATTCGGCCCCCAACCAAAGCTGCAAGATCTGTGTTGGTGACACAGACTTTTTTGTTAAAGGAGTATAAACGCTCATGGAAGCATTAAAAGAAATTGATGCAAACGAAGCCTATGAAAACGACCTGCCTGCGGATGTTGCACTGGATTGCAAAGCCCGGCAGATTTTTTACGGTGATTTCCTTGCCGTCCGGGACAGTCATGTACCCATAAAAAGAAATCAGATCACCGGATTTATCGGGCCTTCCGGCTGCGGTAAAAGTACGGTGCTCAAAAGTATAAACCGTATGAATGACTTGATTCGGGGATTCCGATTTATTGGTGATGTCCATTTCCACGGCATCAATATCTATGACGGCAATATAGACCCTGTGTCGGTTCGCCGGAACATCGGCATGGTGTTCCAGCAACCCAACCCGTTTTCAATGTCCATTTTTGACAACGTGGCATTTGGCCTGCGTCTGAACCGATACAAAGGGAACATGCACGAAAAGGTGGAAAAGGCCCTTAGAGGCGCAGCCCTATGGAAAGAGGTCAAGGACAAACTTAAAAACAACGGCCTGTCTCTTTCCGGCGGCCAGCAGCAGCGTTTGTGCATTGCAAGGGCCATTGCCACAGAACCCCGGGTGCTTCTCATGGACGAGCCCTGCTCC
>JAKSBO010000356.1 GCA_022361095.1 Desulfobacterales bacterium
GCAAATCAAGATCAACACAGGAACGCTCATCCATCCCGATAACCATCACACTGGGCGGCACTCTCCTTTGCCCCCTCAGTTTAAACAGCAGATCCAGCCCAACGGTCTCCTCAATACTGAACCCTGCCGGGGAGAAGCTGAACATGAGCCCCGCCATACCGGTTATGACACCCATAACGACGATTTTAGCTGAACGGTTCACCGGCACTGCGCCCCCATGGTAGTTCTTAAATTTGGACCCCGTACTTTTTAACCAGGGAGTAAAAATGGGATTTGGACAGGCCGGACAGACTGAGGATACGTTTGACATCCCCGTTTGTGGCGGCAATGATCTGCTCCAGGTAGTGCTGCTCCATTTGCTGTTTCCACTCCTTGAATCCGGGAATGCCGCCCTGAAAAAAGGGGCCGGGGCCGGATACGGTCTCTTCCGGCACCCGGGACATCTGTCCCTTTTCAATGGATGCCCGGGCCACCTGGATTCTGACGTCACCGGGCAGGTGCATGGCATAAAGGGTGGCTTCCGTCCCCGAGGCCACAAAGGCGGTTTCAAGCACGTTAAACAGCTCTCTGACGTTACCGGGCCAGGGATAGGCGTTCAGGGTATCAAAGAATCCCTGCTCGATTTTTTTGGAAGCCTGGTTGTTCTCTTTGCAAAGTCGGCCGACCTTAAACCGGGTAAGCGCCTCAATATCCGGGCCCCGGCGGCGCAAAGGCGGCAGGGGCAGATGGATGGTGCGAAGGCGGTAAAGCAGATCCCTGCGAAAGGTACCGTTCTCCACCATGGCGTCCAGGTCCCGGTTGGTGGCGGCCATAAGCCGAAAGTCGCTGGAGATCTCTTTGGCATCCCCCAAAGGGCGAAACCGCTTCTCCTGGAGAATGCGCAAAAAGGATTTCTGGGCGGATAGTGGCATCTCCCCGACCTCATCTAAAAACAAGGTGCCCTGGTCCGCAAGTTTCACAAGGCCGTCCCGGCGCTCCACCGCCCCGGTGAACGCGCCCTTGCGGTGGCCGAACAGGGTGCTCTCCATCAGGGTTTCGGTTAAAAACGCGCAATCCACCACGATAAACCCCTTATCTTTTCTCACACTGTTGGCATGGATGGTCTGGGCAAACAGCTCTTTGCCGGTGCCGGTCTCCCCTGTGATCAGTACAGGCGCGCCGGACCCCGCCCCCTGGGCCATGATCTCAAAACACTTGCGCATGGGGGCGGACCGGCCTATGATCCGGTCCAGATCCAGGCTCACGGCCTGCTGCCTGCTCTCTCTCTCCTGCCGGTACTTCAATGCCCGGGATAGACTTGCCCGGGTCTCCTTGATGGAGGTGGGTTTAACAATATAGTCCCAAACCCCTTCGGTGATGGCGGTCTCGGCCCCGGCCGGATCACCCAGGCCCGTGATGATAAATATTTCAGGGCCGGATTTGGATGCCTCCTTGATCCGGGACAACGCCTCAAGCCCGTTGCCGTCGGGCAGACCCACATCCAGCAGCAAAATATCCACATCCTGCTCTCCAAGAATCCGGATGCCCTGTTCCAGGGTGCCTGCGGCCAGAAAGTCGTGTTCCATGCGCATCACCAGACTTTTCATGGTGTCGCAAAAATTATCGTCGTCATCTATGATTAAAATCAATGCCATGGCTGCCTCAATGGGATTTTGCCGGGGGGCAGAGCACATCGTTGATGCCCCGGGATAAAATGCCCTTATCATAGGGTTTTACAATGAACTGCTTGATATTGGACGACTCCTGCCGGCTGAATTCCACATTTCGCCCCGACACCATAATCACGGGCAGCCCCGGCAGAATCCGTGCCAGTTGCCGGGCCAGTTCCAGGCCGGAAATTTTCGGCATGTCATAGTCGGTGATGACCAGATCAAAGCCCGACGGATTTTGCCGGATCAGTGCCAGGGCCTGGCTTGCGCTGTCAGCAGCGGTAACCAGGTAACCCAGTTTTTCGATGATCCGGGGCACGCTTTGGCGCTGTTCCGGGTCGTCCTCCACAAAAAGAATGGTGCCCTGGCCCAGGCAGACGTTGCTTTCCGACGGCCGCTCCTCGTCCTCCACCTGGTCCATGCGGGGTAAAAGCACCGTAAACCGCGTCAGGTCATAGGCTTTGCTGGTCAGGGAAATGCCCCCGTTATGGCCCTGTACAATACCGTGGACCATGGAAAGTCCCAGGCCCGATCCGATATTTTTGCCCTTGGTGGAGAAAAAGGGGTCAAACACCTTGTCCAGGATTTCAGGATCAATGCCGGGCCCGTTGTCCGAGACGGCCAGTTCAACATAGTGGCCCGGTGGCAGGTTAAACGCGTCATCTTTATCCGGGGTTGAATCGGTTAACACCCGTTCACCCAGCGTGACCTCAATACGGCCGCTTTTTCCCCCCAGGGCCTGGAAAGCATTGGTACACAGGTTCATCACCACCTGGTGAATCTGGATGGCGTCCCCCCGGCACATGAATTTGCCCCGGCCCATATTTTTGACCACCTCAATATTACCGGGAAGCGATGTCTCAACCAGGGCCATGGCGTCTTTGACCACCCGGGCCAGATCCAGTTTTCTGAACCGGACATGGCCGGGCCGGCTGAAGGTGAGAATCTGTTTGACCAGTTCCGCACCCCGCCTGCCTGCCGAAAGTACCCGGGCAAGATCCTGGTGGGTCAGGGACTTTTCTGGCACATCATCCATGGCAAGCTCGGTGGAGTTGATGATGGAGGTTAAAATGTTGTTGAAATCATGGGCAATGCCCCCGGACAGGATACCCAATGCTTCCATTTTCTGGGCCTGGGTCAGTTGTTTTTCCAGGTTGATTTTTTTGGTGATATCCTCGGCCGTGCTCAGCACGCCCGCCACCCGGTTTTTTTTATCAAGCAGGGGGACTTTATTGATCTCCAGCCACACCTGTTCCTGGTCGCTGCGCTGAATTTTCAGCAGCCGGGCATGGAACGGTGCCGCCGTTTCAAGCACTTCACGGCCCAGTTGCCGGGACTCTTCGGCGGTGTGTGCCAAGTCCGGCACCGATGAAATATCCCGGTTGATGATATCACCTTTGTCCCGGATTCTAAAAAATTTGATGAACGAGAGATTCACATCCACCAGGTTCAGATTCATATCCTGCCAGAAAACCAGGTGGGGGATATTATCCAGAATGAGCTGGAGCTGCATTTTGGATTTTTCCATGGCCAGGTTGGCCCTTTTTTTCTGGGCCATGCTGACGGCCAAAAGCACCACCATGCAGGTCAGTACAAAAAGCCCTGAAATAATCAGCCAGAAAATCCCCCGGTTAAGCCGGTAAAAATCATAGGGCTCGTTAATGATCCTGCTGCCTGGAGGCAGCAATGACCTATCCGCCCCCAGCCGTTTGAGGACATTATGATCAAAAATATAGGCGTGGCCTTCACCTGTTATCACAGGGATCAGGGCCGGATCTTCGCCGTCCAGAATACGCAGGGCCAGCCGGCCGGCCGCCTTTCCCTGGGCCAGGCCCGAGGCGAGTTTCCCCCCCACAATGCCGGTTCCCATGAGAAACTCCCAGGACGAATACACAGGCTGTTTTGTGGCCCGGCAGATCATGGCGGCAATCTCCTGAATGCTGTACCGGTTGGCCCCCTCCCTTTCGGACCCCCCCGGCACAATGTAGAGCAGGGTATCCCGTGACAGGCCGGCCAGGTAGTCCGGCGTACCGGTTTTAAGCGTCTGCAGTTGAAATCCCGTTTTAAAATTAAAGGAGAAATCAATTTCTTCCTGTTTAATGGTCTGGCGGATCTCCTTTATAATGGCCCGGGAAGTGACACTGTCACTGCCGAGGATCACCATTTTCCGTGCATCAGGATGTAACCGGCGGATAATTTCCATATTCTCCTTAAATGCAACGGTCTCTGCAATACCGGTGATAACCGGCACGCCTTCGATCATGGAATGAAGATAGTTGTTGATGCCGCAAAACACAATGGGCACATCGGCAAACAGTTCGGATCGATACTTCAGCGCAAAATCCAGGGCGTTGTTGTCCGATGTAATGATAACGTCAAACCGGTCCCGGACAAACTTGGCTTTAAAATAGTTGAACAATATCGCTTGCATTAATTCATTTTCATACCGTTTGGCATCCAGATACTCCGTCTGGAAATTCAGACTCTGGCTCTCCACGGGAAGCACCGACCGGATGCCTTCAAGAATATTATCAGACCAGGGATACCCATTGTTGTAAGAATTTATGTAAAGAATCCGCTGGCTCCTGCGGCCGGCGGATTCCCGGGCTCCGGCGCAACAGAGAGCGGTGTTTGCCAAGAGCCAAATGGCGGCAATATATATATAACATTTGGGCATAAAGGGGTAATCCCGATTTAAAACCTAGGTTAATGAAGAATCCTATAATACCTGAAAAGCATGTTTTTTGGCAATGGCCGGTTCATGAGGAGAAAAGAAAGTAAAAAACTGACTTACAGTTTAGGGCATGGTTTACTACTCTAATATCAAATCGATATGAAGAGCCCTTATAAATGTTATCCCGAGCTTTAATATTCCCTGTTCCAGAAATTGAACGGAGATATTAAAAACATTTAATTTTAGAGGGCATCCGACTTTTTTATAATGGTAAAGCCATTTATCCCTGATTTGACCCTGAGGACGATAATTTCTATATCAGCTTAAAAAAGGAGAAAAATCTATTATGATTTTAAACTCGTTGACTTTAAAAATTAAATTAATGATCTATGGTATTTTACTTAGTGTTATCCCTATTGTGTTAATTTTTCTGATCTCTTTTTTCCAGGATGCCCAAACTGAAAAATTTGTGAAGCGCGAAACCTCAAACCTGACTATTGAAAACTTTGAGCATCTGGTTAAAGGCGTATATTCAACCTGCAAGACCAGTCAGGAACAGGTCCAAAATGCAGTCAACACCTCTTTAAACGTGGCCCGGGATATCATTAAACAACAGGGCGCTGTAGAGTTGTCCAATGAAACCATTGAATGGCGGGCTGTGAATCAATATACGAAAGAGAAACAAACTGTTTCACTTCCCAAAATTATTTTCGGCGGGGAATGGATCGGAAAAACAGATGATATGTCGGAAAAATCGTTAATTGTTGATAAAGTCAAATCGCTGGTTGGGGGCACATGTACGATATTTCAGCGTTTAGACCAAGCGGGAAGCATGTTGCGGGTTGCGACAAACGTAGTAAAAAAAGACGGAAAGAGAGCCGTAGGAACCTATATCCCTGCAATCAATCCCGGCGGAAAACCAAATCCGGTCATCAAAGATGTTCTTAATGGCACAACATTCAGGGGCCGGGCGTTTGTCGTTGACAAATGGTATATCACAGCATACGAACCGATATATGACAACAATCGGCATGTCGTGGGTGTCCTTTATGTGGGCATCCCCCAAGAAAGTGTACTTAGTCTTAGAAAAGCAGTAATGAATACTAAAGTAGGCAAAACAGGATATGCTTATGTCATTGATTCCCAAGGAAATTACGTCATTTCACATCAAGGTCAAACGGATGGGGAAAATATCCTTGAATACCAATCCGAGGATGGTTCCTTTCCGATAAAGGATTTAATCAAAACCGCACGCGCCTTGCAGGAAAACAGTGTCGGCGAAATGAGATACAGATGGAATACCAAAGACGTCAACGGCGAGACGGAGAAAGTAATAAGGTTTATGTATTTTCAACCCTGGGACTGGATTATTTGCGCGGGAATGCCGGCTGATGAATTTGATTTCATCAACAATAAATTAGACAAGATTAACGCAGACAAGGGAAAATTTCAAATTTTAGTCATTGTCATGGCGCTGCTCCTTGTAACCCTTATTTGGTATTTTGTTGCGAAAACCATCACGGCTCCGTTGATTAAAGGTGTCTCCTTTGCAAAAACAATGTCGGAAGGAGACTTCACGAGATCTCTTGATGTCAGCCAGCGTGATGAAATCGGAACGTTGTCAACCGCCTTGAACACCATGTCGGCCAGTTTACAGGAAATGATCAGGAATATATTTCAAACAACCCAGACCTTGACATCTTCTGCTGAAGACCTTTCATCTATTTCAGAGCAGTTTTCAGCAAATTCCGAAAAATCCGCGGAAAAAGCAAACAGCGTATCTGCATCAGCACAAAAAATGGCTACGAATATGAATAGCGTGGCTGCGGCAACCGAGCAGACGACCGCCAATATCCAAATGATTGTTTCCGCTGCCGAAGAAATGTCCTCCACCATAAACGAAATTGCAAATAATACAGCCAAGGGCAGTGAAACAACAAACACGGCCGTTGAGACGGCAAAAGAGGTCTCTCAAAAAGTGGGTGAGCTTGGAAAAAGCGCATCTGAGATCAGCAAGGTAACTGATACGATTTCAGATATTTCCGAGCAGACCAATCTTCTTGCCCTGAACGCTACAATTGAAGCTGCAAGAGCAGGCGAAGCAGGTAAGGGATTTGCCGTTGTTGCCGGAGAAATTAAAGATCTTGCCCAGCAGACAGCAGAAGCGACAAATGAAATAGGCAATAAGATAACCGCTGTCCAAACAACAACCAATGAATCTGTCACCGCAATTAATTCTATTGTAAGTATCATCAA
>JAKSBO010001104.1 GCA_022361095.1 Desulfobacterales bacterium
ATTGAAAACTTTCCATTAAAAATGCCTTTTTGCTCATTTTTTGTTGCCCTCCTGGCTGATATTATACGCCTTATGTTTGTCTTTTTATCGACATAAACAATGACCAATACAACAAAGCCATCAATTTGCCCCATAGAAATATATCGATCCTCACCATAATCTTGTCGTGTATCAAGCTTGGTAACCGTAGGACCAAAAAAAATTTCTACGGCTTCTTCAAAATCAATCTTATGCTTTTTGATATTTTCTATCCGCTTTCCCTCGTCCCACTCAAATTCAAGATCCATTTTTTGTCATCCTCATAT
Organism: Desulfobacterales bacterium; assembly: GCA_022361095.1. Classification (GTDB taxonomy): domain Bacteria; phylum Desulfobacterota; class Desulfobacteria; order Desulfobacterales; family Desulfobacteraceae; genus Desulfobacter. The sequence goes on from JAKSBO010001104.1 coordinate 306, forward strand.
TTCAATCATAGATTGTATATACAATATGTCAATATATTAAAGAAATTACGTGGGATTTTTCATTTTATATAGGGAAGAGTAATCCAAAGTTAGGCCCGAAACATGGTCTTGAAGCAAGCATAGTCAAATCCAAAAAAATTACGGCAGGTCCTGGTTCTATTCGATTCCCAAACCGGGAATTGAACTTCAAGTGGGGCGAAGATGGGGCGCACAATATTAATATATTGAAATTATTAGATATTTTTGTTGGTGCTCGGGTTCAACTCCCGCCACTTAAATTTAAATGTATTATCCCAAATTTTTTAGAAATAAAGACACGCTGTCTTGACGGACTGTATCCCTGAGGATACATTAAGGACATGAATTATGAACTGCGCTTTTTCTTTGGACCCGGATACAGGGTTTACTACACAATCCATGGAACCACCGTTGTGCTGCTGGCCGGTGGCGACAAATTCACACAGCAGAAAGATATCCGGACAGCCAAAAACATGCTTAAAGAAATGGAGGAATAAAAAATGAACCTTGAAATAAAATCCTTTGACATTGCAGAGCATTTGAACACGCCTGAAGATATCAGGAATTTTTTACAGGAAGTGCTTGATACAGGAAATGAATCCGATTTTATACACGCATTAAGTACGGCGGCCCGGGCCATGGGCATGACCGAAGTGGCCAAAAAAGCAGGTGTCACCCGGGCAAGCCTTTATAAATCACTGTCAGAAAACGGGAATCCGGGTTTCATTACGATCAGCAAAGTTACCAAGGCTCTGGGGTGCAAACTAGGTGTGGCATAATAAAATAAAGAACGAAACAATACGTATCCGGTTTTGAACCTCAAAACACGCTGAAAAAAGTCTTAACTATGTTAATTCAAGGATTATTCATGGTCTGACCCGACCCCCCAGGTGTAGGGGAACCGGGGTTTTCCGATCCACACGGACAAACCCCGGAAAACACCCTCAAGGGAAAACCGGGATTTTCCGACTCACACGAACAAATCCCGGGAAACGCTCTTAATTTGTATCACCGAATTAAATCGATGTCTATCAGGGAATCCCTGATTTTTTATAATTTTTTTAGGTCATACAAAAATTAGAATAATGGATTAGAAAATAGAAAGCATGAACGAACAGACTTAAGGAATTCCCTTGATTATTAGCTGCTCAATTACAGATGATATCGTTACTTTAGATCCGTCAACTTTATTTTTAAAATCAACAAAACGATCTAACCTTTTAAAAATCTCCGGAGATAAAGAAACAGATTTCACAACTTTTTTCTTAGCGGGATCAATTTTTTTTCGACCGGACCCAAGACGCCTTCCACCTCGACCCGTTTGTTTAAAATCTAATTCTTTTTGTTCTTCTTTAATCAAAAGCTTATAATTCCCATTTATCAACAAATCCTGAAAATCAACCCAGGATACAGATTTTCCATAAATCTGAATTATATTGTTCGGAAATCTACGGATCTTCACAGTATCATTTTCGGACTGTAAAAACATTCCATCCTTTACTATTTTTTTCAATTCGGATATCGTTTTCATAAATTACGCCCTGTTTAAAAATGGTGCTTAAATGGTGCGTCATGAAGAAAATCCCTTGTAATTTCAATTGGGTTTGGGGGTTCAAATCCTCTCATCCCGACCAACTAATGACAAGGGTTTCGGGATTTTCCGAGACCTTTTTTATTTTGTGGACATGGCTACATTTTATGAGGAAAACAATGTTTAACCCAGAATTTTTAATCACATCATTGGTCGTAGTTCTGATACCAGGAACAGGCGTTATTTATACAGTATCAACAGGGCTCTTTTTGGGGTGGAGAGCAAGTATTGCGGCTGCTTTCGGTTGCACAGCAGGCATTATACCTCACTTATCTGCAAGCATATTGGGATTATCTGCAATACTTCATATGAGTGCTGTTGCGTTCCAGGCAATGAAATATGCCGGTGGTATTTATTTGCTTTATCTTGCATGGTCAATGTGGCGGGAAACAGGCATGCTTAAATTTAATTCACCTTCCCACAAAAACAGTTTTCGACAAATAACAACGAGAGGTTTCTTGATTAATATTTTAAATCCTAAATTATCAATTTTCTTTTTGGCTTTTCTGCCGCTTTTTGTATCGTCAAACACTTCAGCACCAATATTTGAGATGTTCCTTCTGAGTATTGTGTTCATGGCAATGACGTTAATTGTTTTTATACTGTATGGCATTTCCGCCAATGGTATTAGAAGGTACGTTATCAATTCACCGAGGGTGATTACCAGGCTCCAGCGGTCATTTGCAGCTATTTTTGCCGTTCTTGGTGTCAAGCTTGCGATGACAGACCAATAATGGAATGGTATCTACTTTGGGGAATGAACACATCGAGAAAAAAGCTGAAGCCACATGAACAATTGGTTTACAATAGATCAAATTGACAAAGAAACTTTTATCATTAGCGAATACCGCCATTGGGAAGAGACACATTGTTATCTTTTAAATGGGTCTGAACGCAGTTTGCTGATTGATACCGGACTTGGAATTTGTAACATCTATGATGAGGTCGTCAGGCTAACGGACAAGCCGGTCACCGCCGTAGCTACCCATATTCACTGGGACCATATCGGCGGCCATGGATTTTTTCCGGACTTTTACTCGCATGAGGCCGAACTGAATTGGCTTAACGGAGAATTTCCCCTGACCATGGAACAGATTAAAGACATGGTTGTTGACCGTTGCGATTTGCCGGAAGGTTATGACGTCAGCAAATATAAGTTCTTTCAGGGCAATCCGGCCAGAGTGCTGAAGGATAATGATACGATTGATATTGGCGGCCGGCTTGTTCAGATAATCCATACGCCCGGCCATTCGCCAGGGCATATGTGTTTTTGGGAAAAGGAGCGCGGGTATCTTTTTACCGGTGACTTGGTTTATAAACACACGCTGTTTGCCTTCTTCCCGTCCACTGATCCCGAGGCGTATCTCACTTCATTGAAACGGGTATCGGCGTTACCAGTAAATCAGGTGTATCCTGGACATCACTCTCTGGATATTCAGCCTGAAATTCTGGGCAGAATGCGTGATGCCTTTGGACAATTGAAGACTGAGAATAAATTGTGCCATGGCAGCGGCACATTTGACTATGGAGACTGGGCAGTATCGCTATGAAAAAAAGACGCCGAACTATTTTCAGCACCTAATTCTGTATTCAGCTGCTGCCCATACCAGGTGGAGAGAAATTCCATTGAATAGTTGAACAACGTCATAAGAGCCAAGTCATCATCGAAAATAATTTAAAAATTATATTAAGAAGGAATTACAATGAATGAAAATTTACCACAAATGATTAAAGCGTTGCCCAAAATAAACACACCAATAAATAGCATAATAGGCCATCTTATCCAGGGGACATCAAATCAGGCTGTTATTTTTGAAGCCAAAACCGGTACGCAAATTCCCACTCACACGCATGCTGCGGAATGGGGAATTGTCGTTGAGGGTGAATTTGAGATTACCATTGGAAATGAAAAGACAATATATAGAAAAGGTGATACGTTTTTCGTTCCCGAAAATACCCCTCACTCGGGATATTTTGTCACGAATACAATTTCATTTCATTTTCTTAATGATGATAGTTACTTTAAATATGAAACCGGTTAACAAAACGTAAAATACAAATGCAATTTGATCCCGCCTGAAAATAAACCGACAGGAAATGAAAATGTGATCAAAATCGTTGATGTTTTAGAGATGGCCCGAAAAAAACCATAACATGTGGGAACGAGGCTAATATTTCAGGCCGGCTTTATACTCATCATATGAAGGAATATCCTGGACAAGCCCGCTGGAAGGATAGCCATTTTTCAAAGCCTGCCCTTGAGTGCTTATGTAATTAGTCTTAAATTCTAATCCTGTTTTCGTAAGAGCCCATCTCATTTCCAGTGATTCCTTAAAAATTTATGCAAGCAAATTTTATACGAAGGGTTTATAATTGTTTTTTTAACAAGATAAAGCGAAAATTATGAGCAGAAAAAGGAAAAGCGAAAAAAAATCAAAGGGGAAAAAGGATCTGAGGAGGAGCAAAATTGCCCCCCCTTGACCACAAATTTTATGAAAAAGAACTGCATCGAATGCAGGTTGAACTGGTTAAACTGCAGGCCTGGATAAAACACAAAGGTTTGCGTGTTGTCGTCGTATTTGAAGGACGGGATGCCGCAGGTAAAGGCGGTGTTATCAAAAGAATCACGGAACGGGTCTCCCGGGTATTTAGGGTGGTTGCCCTTCCGGCCCCGAGTGACCGTGAAAAAACCCAGATGTATTTTCAACGCTATGCGAAATATCTGCCGGCCGCCGGAGAAGTCGTACTTTTTGACCGCTCCTGGTATAACCGAATGGGCGTAGAAAAAGTGATGGGGTTTTGCACGGATGAAGAATACGAAAGGTTCAAAAACAATTGCACGGGATTTGAACTGGCCATGATAAAGGACGGCATTCTTCTTTTTAAATACTGGCTTTCGGTCAGCAATGAAGAACAGGAACGCAGATTTAAGCGACGCATTGAAGACCCCATGCGGCAATGGAAACTAAGCCCCATGGATCTGGAATCCCGACGTTGCTGGTACGATTACTCCAGAGCCAGAGATGCCATGTTTGAAACCACGGATACGGATTATGCGCCCTGGTATATTGTTCCTTCAGATTCCAAACGAAAGGCCCGGCTGAACTGCATCAGCCATCTATTGTCCCTCATTGACTACAAGGATTTAAAATCGCCTGAAATCATACTGCCTGACCGGGATAAGAGACAGACCTATGATGATGTACTTCCCCTTTTTCAAAGGCGTCATGTCCCGGAAAGATACTGACAAAATCTTGAGACTGAAACAGGTGCTGACCACTATATCATTTAGGATGATCTTGAAAAAAACTGAGGTATTGTAATGAAAATACGCCTTCATAAAAATGCCACAACGACCCCTGCCCAGCGGGCATATATTCAAAATAACCCCCATCTGTCCGTTGCCGATTTGGCAAAAAAAACCGGCGTCAGTAAAACCACAATCCGCAGGTGGCAAAACCGCAAGGATGTCTATGACCGCCCGCATACCCCCAAACGCATTAAAAAAGCCCTGGCCCCCATTGAGGAGATTCAAATCATTCTCTGCCGCATGGCATTCAGAGCAGGCCTTGATGATCTGCTTCAAATTACAGACTCCTTTTTTAACATCAACTGTTCCAGGGCCGGCCTCAACAGATGCCTCAAACGGTATCAGATATCCAGGATACCCAAACTTAAGCAATCGGTACCGTTTAACCTTAAAGATTATACCGGTACATATCTTTATTATAATTGTTTTCATCTCCCATCTTTTTTGCCGGACCAACCGCCTGTGGTGCTGCAAACCCTTCTTGACTGCTCGTTTAGGACATTTCATGCCCAATACAATGCCGCAACGCACACATTTATTTCAGATCATATTCAGAAGTTTCCCTTGAGGGTTCTAGGCGTTATTTATAATGATCCGATAAGGCTTACTGCCGACAACACGCACACAACAAAAACCGATAGCAGTTCTGGGACCACCATCGAACATTTGTGCAGCACATTGGACACGTCATGCTTTCACATGGATAATCCACATACCAACACCATTAGCGAATTAAACCTGCAGATGCAAAACATCGTTAAACAATCTGACATAGAAAAAAACACACCCACCTGGGGAACAAACGAAGCCCTGGCACAACAGATACACCACTACAACTTTAAATCCCCCCTTAGCTTTTTAAAACAAAAAACACCCTACCAGGCCATGGAAGTACATTACACCGATTTTCCAAACAGCTTCAGACACAAACCCGTCGCCTCTTGATCATTTTATTCCGGTTTATTTTGAATCCATATTTAAAAGGCACCTTCACCCCAAAGGTTAAAAACTTTATTCCAACAAAATCTCACTTGATTAGTCTCTCTAAAATCGATTTATTGTATGAAAATTCAATTAGATATCAATTTCCAATTCCCCCCAAAGGTCATCGGCATCCATCTTTAGACTAATTTATCGATTAAAGAATGCCTTTTTTTATCACGATAAGATACCAGAACAACGGATTAATCCAGAGCGGCCGGCCCCCGCTATAAACCTATAAACCATTCATCAGACGGATCTGACGAATGCCCCAAGTGACCCGGCAATGACGCCGGCACTTAAAGACCCAAATTCACGGAGGAAATAACATGAGTTTAAGTATTAATACCAACGTTGCCGCACTCACCGCACACAGAAACATGGTGTCCAACGACAACCATATGACAACATCCCTCACCCGGCTGTCCACAGGTTTGAGAATCAACTCAGCCGCGGACGATGCCTCAGGCCTGACCATTGCCGATTCTCTGGCAGCACAGGCAGACGGTATTGGCCAGGGCATCCGGAACGCCAATGACGGAGTGTCCATTGTCCAAACTGCAGACGGCGCCCTTGAAGAGTCTGTAAACATAGTTAACACCATTAAAACCAAAGCCATCCAGGCAGCTTCAGATACCCAGACCACGGCAACCCGGTCTGCCATTCAGCAGGACATTGACAAACTGCTCGAAGAGCTTGACAACATTGCCACCACCACATCGTACAACGGCTTGCAGCTTCTCAACGGCACTTACACCAACAAGGTCATCCACACCGGTGCCTCTGCTAATCAAACCACTTCCGTCAGCATCGGAGACACCGAATCCGATTCCATCGGCCATATTTCAAAAGCCACGATGGAGTTAGATGGCGAAGTTGGCAGCACCGTGAAGTTGGCCATCACTTCGGCCATCACCGGGGACGACATTGATTTGGAAGCCATTGAAATTAAAGCCAATAACGAAGAGAAAAACGGACTCGGCGCCCTGGCCGATGAAATCAACTCCGTTAGCGCCAGTACAGGCGTCTCTGCAATGGCGATTGTGGAAACCACCACAGAAGGCGCGATTCAGGAAGGCACCACCGGTGCCGATTTTGCAATCAACGGCATTAATATCGGCGCTATTAATGTTACAGCCAATGATGATGATGCCTCTCTTGTCACGGCCATCAATGACAAAACAAGTGAGACAGGGGTTTCCGCCGCCATTAATGATTCAGGCACCATTACGCTGACATCTGAAGACGGCCGGGTTCTCACTGTAACCGGTGACACAGGCGGTGTTTTCGGTGAAACTGTTTCAGCAGCGGACCTCAGCACTGTCGGGCACATCACCTTGACCCAGGAAGGCTCCAGCCAGTTCAACATTAACGGGGTCATAGACGGTGGCACTGGGGATGCAATCACGCTCAGCGGCGAATATACATCCACCGGAACAACCGTTATTGCCGATAATTCCACCATAGCCTCAGGTTCAGTGTTGACGGCAGGAACTGTTCTTGGGGGCAATGCAACCATCGGTGCGGAAACCGACATTGTGTCCGATTTCCAACTCGAAGCCGGTTCTAAACTGCTCAGCGGATCAGTAATCGCACAAGGCACAAATATAACTGGAGATATAACACTTGCTTCAAGTGCCAGCCTGCAAGAAGACATGACCATCACTGCCGGATCAACACTTGCAAGCAGTTCAGTGCTTGCTGCAGGCACAGTGGTCAACCAGGCATTTACCAATGCAGGTATGTCATATGAGGCAGGCACCACTTTAGGTGCCGATGTTACGCTCAGTTCCGAACTGATTGTCACCTCGGATATGGTGCTGGCAGATGATTCCAGCATCACCTCGGGCAGTACAATGACTGCAGGAACCGTATTAGGCGCTGACGTGACCATCAGCGGAGACACAACATTAGCTGCCGACATGACCCTTGAGGCCGGTTCGGATATTGCCTCCGGATCAGTAATCGCTGCAGGCTCAACTTTGGGAGATTCGATAACGCTTAACTCCTCCATGACGACTTCCGACGATATGGATGTGGCAGCCGGCTCTCAGATAGCGTCAGCTTCAACAATGGCAGTGGGTTCCCTGGTTGGCGGCCCTGTGGAAGTGACTGTAACAACATTGACTGAAGATATGACCCTGTCTGCAGGATCGATCCTTGCCAGCACTTCGGTAATTCAAGCGGGGACAACGATTAACCAGGATATAACAGTTGGTTCCACCACTTATTCAGCCGGAACAACCCTTAGCGCGAATGTAACGTTAACCGGAACTGAAGTTACCCTGTCCGAAGAGATGACTTTGGAATCCGGAAGTATAATTGCCAGCGGGTCGACACTTCAAATAACCGCCGCCAGTGAAGATGTGACGGTTTCCGACCAGGAAGGCCTGACCCTGGCAGACATCAATGTCCTGACACAGGAGGATGCTGAAATTGCCATTGCCATTGCGGAAGCCGCTCTGGCCGACCTGGATGCCACACGAAGCGGACTGGGTTCAGTACAGAACCAGTTGACATCCACCATCTCCAACCTTTCGGTGACCAAAACCAACGTAACGGCCTCCGAATCCACCATTAGAGACGTTGACTTTGCAGCGGAAACAGCCAATTTTGCAAGACTGTCCCTGCTGGCCCAGACAGGCTCCTATGCCCTGAGCCAGGCAAACGCCGCCTCTTCAAACCTGACCAGCCTGCTCCAGTAATCCCGGAAGCAGCATAAACCTAACACCTAACCTGCCGGCAAAGGACAAGCGCCTTTGCCGGCAGTATTTTTTCCTGCCGACATCCAATCTGATAAAAATACGTTCCCTGCTCTCCTTTTCCCTGGAATAATAAGTTCAGGATTCCCAAACGGAACTATTTAGTACTTGAACGAAAACCTGTAAATTTTGTTGAGTACAAGGGGGCTGAAATAAAACCTTCGGAATACATGAAGTATTTCGAGGATTAAAAT
>JAKSBO010000404.1 GCA_022361095.1 Desulfobacterales bacterium
CTCCATCAGGCCGGTAAAGCCTTGGGAGTTGTATCCGGACTGGGCCATGTACTGGTGCCCTAATGCATCCGCCTCGCGTTCATTATCCCGGGAGTATTTGGAGAGGAACAGCCCTTGCCCCAGCCCCCCAAGCTTCTGGGCCCAATCGCCCAATCCGGCGCCCTGGGTCTCCACCGCCGCTGAAAGGCCGGCCACAAGAATGGACGAGAGCTGTCCTTTGGATTGCTGCTCGGCCGAATGCCGTGCATTGACATGCCCCAGTTCGTGTCCCAGCAGCGATGCCAGTTCCGCCTCATTGTCAAGGGAGAGTAAAATCCCCCGGGTCACCGCAATGGAACCGCCGGGGAACGCATAGGCGTTTATATAAGTGGCATTGACCACCTGGAAATTATAGGGCATGTCGGGCCGATGCACCCGGGGCAGCATGGACCTGCCCACCTCGGAAACATACCGGTTCAGTTGACCGTCCCGGGTAACACCATAGTCAGAAGAGAATTGAAAAGGTGACTGCTGCCGGTCTATGGATATTTCCTGATCCCGGCTCATGAACATCAATTGCTTTTGTCCGGTGATGGGATCAATGGCACATCCCTGGAACAGGCCTGCCCCTGCCAGGGTCACGGCCGTTGCCGTACACCCCCGCAAAAAGTCCCGCCGGGTCATTCCGGTGCATTTTATCTGTTTCATAATCCTCCTGGCTCTTTTATGTTGCCGGTACGTGCTGCTGCCGGATATTCAGCGATTAATTTGGTGCAACTGTCTTAACATCGGTACTATATCGACGCCGATTGCTGTTCGTCAAGACCCGAGATTTCGGCTGTTTTAAAACTTTAACAGGCATGACTAAATTGTGTTTTTTTGATTAAAACGTTGCCGGACCACGGTCTTCATCTTTATTTTTCCGGTTGATCAACTACAATCTGTGGCCGGATAATACTTGGTTTTTTATAAGACAGTTTGGATAAGTTACTCAGATTTTTCAAGTTTTGCCGCGGGCTGAGCCGGGCAGTTGATATGCCGGGCAGCCTGTGGCTGTTAAAAGGAGCCGTTCCTGTGACCCAACAATCCAAAGCTGCAGGTCTTGCCTTCTTCATTATTTGTCTGCTGACGATGGTCAAGTTCCTCCTGTACTGGCTTTCGGGCAGTCTGGGGGTTCTGTCCGAGGCCTGGCACAGTCTTGCCGACATTGGGACCACCATGCTGGTTTTTGTCTCTATTGTTCTTCAAAAAAAAAAGGAATCGCTTTTGGCGGCCCAGGGAAGGTCCATCGAACAGGAGAGGCCTGAGACCAAAAAGGAAAAAAATGTTTTAGCCAAGGCATGGCAAAAAATCCGTGCCGTCAATACCGAGCTTAAGGCTGCCATAGCCATCGGGCTGATTCTTACCGCGGCTGCCGTATCCATTTTTGTAAAAGCTATCGTTGCCGACAACGTGGTGGTCACCGCGCCGTTGACAACAGGCCTTATCTTTATAGCGCTCTCCTTTGGTTCCTATTTTTTGTCCCGGTTTGAAGAATTGGTTGGAAGTTCAGAAGATTCGGCGGCACTGATTGCCGACAGCCGGCATAACCGGGCGGACATGGCAATCTCCCTGGTAACCGGCATTTCCCTTATTCTCTATCACTTCAAGGTGAATGTGGACCGCTGGGTCGGTGTGGTTATCTCCCTATACATACTGACCTTTGCCCTTGAATTATTGGTGAATGCTGTAACGGCCGTGATCAAGGGCCGGCAGAAGATAAATTTTGAACAAAAGTTTACGGCTATAATCTGGGACGCTTGCCGAATTTCAACCTATCAATTCTATTGGTCAAAACTTGAAGCGAAACTGGACCTGGACGATAAATCAAGACGTTACCTGCACAGTTTTTTTATATACATCCGGA
>JAKSBO010000270.1 GCA_022361095.1 Desulfobacterales bacterium
CATCAACTATAGAATCCGGTATACCTGACAATCATTTCCTGATCCTGACAAGCACCAGTGTCGACAAACGAAAAAAAATATTCAAGACCATCAAGGAAACAGGGTGCGTTATTGACTGCAGCGTGGCCCAGGGCAACCGCAAGGCAGACTTGGAAGAACAACACAAGGTTCTCCACAAAGTTGCCATGCAGGTACTCTCCAGAACCAATAAGACCATTGACCGCCGCACTTTTATGCAGCTGGCGGATTTAACCGGATTCAACCTGGATCTTCTGGTGCAGAACCTTGAAAAACTCGCTGCTTACACAGGAAACCGGCCGGCCATTGTTCCGGAGGATTTAAAAGCGGTCATCCAGAGGGATAAAAAGGACCCCGTTTTCAACCTCACCAATGCGTTTCTGGACAAGAATCTAGCGCAGTCCCTGTTTTACCTGGAATCACTTCTCAAAGAGGGATATCATCCTTTGCAGATTTTAAAATCTATGGAAAACCAGATACGCAGGCTTCTCATGGTGAAATCGTTCCTGAAAACAGTCTCATCAAACAGCCCTGTTCGTGTCAGGTCCATGAACTTCAACAACTTTAAACAGTCTTTACTGCCGCAGATCGTCCAATACGATCAAAAGCTCAAAGCCTTTGCCGACGCGTCAAAATTCAAAAATATCAACAGTCCGAGCAAAAAAAACGAAACTGTCGATGTTCTGCTGGCCCCCAATCCCAAAAACGCATATCCGGTTTACCAGACGTTCTTGAAGTCCGAACATTTTTCCCTTACTGAATTGCAGGATATAATGATTTACCTGAGCGACCTTGACTTTCGTTTAAAAACATCATCGGCCGATGTCAGGATCACATTGGAATATTTATTGATCAATACATGCAGCAAAGGAGGGTTTGTATATGCCGCGGAAAACAAAGATCATCGCCACCATTTCTAATTTAAACTGCGCGCCGGAATTTATCGGCAGATTGTACAGGGCGGGGATGAATGTTGTCCGGCTCAATACCGCCCACATGACACACGCCGATGCCCTGGAGGTCATTGAAAACACCCGCCAGGTGTCGGACAAGATCGGTATCCTTCTGGACACCAAGGGCCCTGAGATCAGAACCTGCGACAATGACGAACCCCTGTCTGTCAAATACGGGGACACTATCAAGATAAAGGGCGCCCCAAATGAAATTTCAACAGGAGACACCATCGCTGTTTCATATGACCATTTTGTCAAAGATGTCCCCGTAGGCAGCTCCATTCTTATTGATGACGGTTATATCGCTCTGGCCGTGACAGACAAGAATGACCACCATCTTATCTGCCATGTGGAAAACGACGGGATCATCAATGCCAGGAAAAGCATCAACATTCCGTCTGTGCATGTAAAACTGCCGGCTTTGAGCGAAAAGGACAAGGGGTTTATCAAGTTTGCCGCAGATCAGGACATTGACTTTATCGCCCACTCCTTTGTCAGGAACCAGGATGACGTCATCGCCGTCCAGGATATTCTGGACAAGAAAAAATCTCCTATTAAGATCATCGCAAAAATCGAAAATGCCGAAGGGGTCAGCAATCTGTTAGAGATACTCGATCACGCCTATGGCGTCATGATCGCGAGAGGGGATCTGGCTGTGGAAATTCCCACGGAACAAATTCCCTTAATCCAGAAAAATATTGTCCGAACCTGTATTGAAAAACGGCGCCCGGTCATTGTCGCCACCCAGATGCTCCACTCCATGATAGAATCCCCCAGGCCCACCCGTGCGGAAGTGTCAGATGTAGCCAATGCCTGCCTGGACGGGGCGGACGCCCTGATGCTCTCCGGTGAAACCGCCAGCGGAAAATATCCGGAAGTTGCTCTGCACACCATGGCAAAAATCGCCCAAGAGGTGGAAGACAAAAAAAGCAGTTTTGTAGATGTACCGTACACCATTGAAAACAAGATCACGGCATATCTGGCCAAGGCAGCCGTTAAGGCGGCCTTAAGGCTAAACACCAAAGCCATTGTGGCGGATTCTCTCACCGGGAAATCCATCCGGGCCCTGGCTGCATACCGGGGAGACAACACCATTTATGCCCAAATTTACGACAAACGGGTCATGCGCCAGTTATCTCTGTCCTTTGGTGTATACGCCGATCATATACCCATGGGTATCAATACTGCCGAACCGATCCGGCAATCCATCTGCCGTCTGATTGAAGAGCGTTGCTTTAATGACGATGATCTGATCATTGTTTTGGCCGGGAATTTCGGCATCAAGCAGGGGGCATCCTTTGTGGAGATCAGCACGGCAAGCAATTTCAAGGAACGGTGCGAATAGGATCAGCAGCTCTGCCAATCTAAAGCCGAGGGTTCGGCCGGTCAAACACCTCGATGTTTTTCTGGCGAAGCAGTTCCTTGCGAATCCGTATTGATTTTTCCCTGGACAGGGCAACGCTTTTCATTGGAATTTTATTTTTTTTGTACCATGCATCCGGATCCTTCAAAAACTGCGATAATTCGCCTATGGCTTCTTTGGCGTTCCTGCAGGACTTTACCAGGTTGGGGGTGAATTGGGGGCCGTAGTGCTGTTGGGCAATATGAATGATCTGTTTTTGAGCACTTTGCCACATTTTATTGGGGTCCAGAAGAATCAGCGGTGTCAGCGGATTTTCATGCAATTTCATGGAAGTGATGGAGATGGACAGCTCTTCTGCACTGCCATAACCGCCGGTATTCACGATGGGCAGGTTGCTTAGCTTTTGGATGTGGTCCTGCCTGGCCAGTCTAAGCCCCTCCTTGTACTTGATCAGTCCGTCGCAGGTGGTCAGCGGCTCCTGTCTTTCTCCCTCCAGGTCGATGGCCGCACCAATGCTCATGATGTTGTACTGTCTTGCAATGTCGTTGGACTCCTTCATAAGTCCGGGCCCGCCGCCGTGAACAATACCCATTTCATTACCAAAGGTGGCGGCAAGGCTCTTTAACAGATCAATGGTCAGCCTGTTGTCCGCCTCTTTGGTGTGGGATCCGTAAAAAGCAAACCAGTACCGGATCCTGTCAAAACGGATTTTATCATCCGGTTCCATGAAACAACCGTGGTAAAAGGTATACAGCTTGTCAACACTTTGGTCGTACCTGAGGAATTCGCAGTCAGACTGATGAGCATGGGTCAAATCGATCATTTTTTTAATATAA